>JACFNW010000318.1 GCA_019454665.1 Fimbriimonadaceae bacterium
GAGATGGTCGCGCGCGTGCGCGGCTGGGTCGAGGAGGTGGCGTCGCTGATCCTCGAAGTGGACACCCGGGCCGACCGCTTGATCGAGCGCGCGCTCGCCATCGTCGAGCGCAACTATGCCAAGCCGCTGAGCGATGAGAGCGTCGCGGAACAACTCGGCATCTCGACCTCGCACTTCCGCTACTTGTTCAAAAAGGCGACGGGCAAGCCTTTCCACAAGTACCTGGTCGGCCTGCGGTTGGAGCGTGCCCGCGAGTTGCTCGTGGACCACGGGCTCTCGGTCTCCGACGCCGCCTCCACCGTCGGCTTTGCGGGCCTGGCGCACTTCAGCCGGGCCTTCTCGCAGCGCTTCAACGTGAATCCCTCTGCGGTCCGCGAATCCGCCCGCTGACCGTCCGCTGGCTGTTCACGATTCACGATTCACATCCCCTGGGTTTGGAAGAAGGAAGAAGGAAGAAGGAAGTCGGGACACCTGGGTCGCCTTCACCGTTGAAGCCGCGCGGGGCGGGTTTGTCAACCGGTTGCTCGGCTGGGTTCGGCTGGTGTTTGGTGGCGGACGAAGCTCCCAAGCAGCGGCGTTCGACTTCGAAACGCGCGGCCTGAAACTAGGCTGCTTGATCGAACCGCTTCCCGCCGCGCCCTCAGCCTGACGCCGCTGCTGGGTCGGCGGCTGGCGGGTCGCTGCGCTCGGACCCACACGGACTCGCACCGACGGCAATCCCAACCGACCGTCATCGAACCAGGACGCCCCCCTTCGCTTTCCCCGACTCTTGGGATGGTTCGCTTATACTGAGTGCATGACAGCCGCGACGAACAGGAGGGACCGGCGGGCCAACGCCCGCTCCCGCCGACGCGCCGGAGTTGGGTGGTCGACGCGCGCCGCCCGTCAGCGGCGGACACCACAACCTTCACCTACTCCGACCCGATGCTCTTCACCGTCGGATACGGGCCGAGCGGGAGGCCCGATACATCTCTAGGTCACAATGAAGAAAAGATCCAGCTTAGTCCTCAGAGCAGTAGCAGTTGCTGCGGTGCTCTTGATTGGGAGCACATTTTTCTTCAGTCCGCAGAAATCAGAGTTACGACGGCTGCGAATGTCGGTACACTCCAGTGGATCTATCTGCATGACGGCGAATACAGGCTCCATTGCGATCGCTGCACTTCCCAAGGCAGAGTTCGACTTCCGTAGGCTGGCAGATCCAGCTGACGGAATTGAGATCCGCCAGACAGCCTGGTCCCCGGACGGTAGACATATAGCGCTTACCTGGGTCAAGGGCAGCCGCTCTACTATAGTACTGTACGATTTGGAGAGCCGGAGAATCCGACATCTAGACGCTGGGGCCTCGAGCTTTGTGATTGGGTGGGGTGAGCCGGATGTTATAACCATCGGTAGGGCCGTATCGTTCAGGAGTCCGAATCGCCTGCTTGGCCCGGAGTACGAAGAGCCCGTTGCTGCTTACCGATTCAGCCTTGACTCTGGCAGACTCACTCCCTTCACAGGTTCTCTGGAGTCGGCAGAGAATTCCTTCTTGCGGGTGGAGCGATTTGCAGTCACCGTCTTGCGCAAGGATTTTGATTACAAGTTGCAGATAGTTGGAGATGATGCCGTTGTTTGCGCTACATCGGGAGGTTATTTTGACGGATCAATCGGCATCGCAAATGCAGCCGTTATCGCACTGAGGCACAACGACAAACGGACACTAAGGGATGTCGTGTCTATTGACCCTGCGTCGTGCAAAGTATCAACAATTGTATCATCGGACAAGCTAACGTCCATTCTTGACAATTTGAAGCGATGAATAAGTTACTGTTTGCGGCGAACCAATGACTCAATGTGCGTACATGTGGACTGGAGAGGGGGTTCAGTTAGAAGTTTCATCCACCGTGTCCCCTTCGAGACTTCGGCCCGGGGTTTCGGCAGTTGGTACGTGGGTTGAGTGCGCGGGCCGAACCGCACGGTGACGCGGGGTGTGCTGCCGATGGACGGCGTCAGACCGTGGAGGCGCGGTTCGGTTCGGCTTGAGTTTGGCGACCAAAGTCCCGGCCCTCACCCCTAGCCCCTCTCCCACCGGCGAGGTGCTTCGACCTCCGGAAGGCTCAGACGGTGGACGAGGGGGACTCCCGGGACGCCAGTTCTTCCCGGCGGCGAAACGGAGCACGGTCTGCCGGGCAGGGACGCGTGTCGGCGGACGAGAGGTGGGTGGGCCCGGTCAGACCGTGGCACCCCGGAATCGAAGTTTGGTGATGTTCGGTTGGAGTTGGGCTGAGTGTTCGGTGAGGTTCGGCGCGCTATTCGAGGAGTGTATTGACCCTTGTGCCTGATGAACGGCCAAGGTACCCGGTGAGTGACCAACCCCTTCCCGACCCTCCACAAGCTTGGGGAGGGAGTTTCTAGTAACTGGATAGTCTGGCCGGGACCAACATCCCCTATCGAAGAATCGGGAGGGGATTGAGGGGAGGGTTGATCCGCCGCGGGAGAAGGCGATGCCGACCGCAAACCGCCAACGAATCGCGATCAGTGGTGCTCGTGGTAGTGGGTGGCCAGGGGGTCGGAAGGGAAGTCGCCGTCCAGCCGCCGCCAGACCGTATGGATGTGGTTGCCGTCGTCCTGGGTGCAATCGAATTCGATGACGAAGCGCTCGCCCAAGATGCGGTAGTAGTGGCGCGCGCGGCGCTCCTTGGGCCCCATCCACGCAAAGACCAGCTTGTCCCAGCCATCGCGTTCGATGTCCCGAAGGCGCTTGTTGCGCTCGGAAGCGGATTGGACGAAGGTGTGCGCCTCGACCAACCGCCTGAGACCCTCCCGCTGAGAAGACGTGAGGTCGGCCCAGGGCAAGCCCCGGCGATCCTCGATGGAGGCCTTGCGCGAGTTGGTGGTCACGATGTCGCCCGGGGCGGTCGCGGCCAGGCGAGCCTTGGTCCATTGGGCGGGGGTCAGCATGTCGGCAAAGGCGAACGCGAGGTCTTGCTCCTTGTCGAGCACGCGGCGTCCTTTGGAGCTCACCACCGGTTCCCTGGTGTCCCGTGCTTCCGCAGGGTTGGCACCCAGGAATTGCGGCGTGCTGGAGACCACCGAACCGCCGAGGACGGTGAACGAGAGCGAGACGTGGTGCCCTTCGTAACGCCACGCCCACCGGTCGCCGGACGGTTCGCCGAAGAAGACGAACCAATAGCGCTCGGGATCGCGCCCCGGATTGCCACGCTCCATCTCGCGCAGGATCGGCTCCAGTTGTCGGATGGCCTCGACTTTCTCGGCTCCCGGCTCACCCAGGGCGGCCACGAGAAGCCGCTTCGCCGCCTCTTTCTGCGCGGCGTTCAGGTCGGCCCAACTCACACCGTGGCGTGGGCCGGGCGTGTAGGCCCACCGTTCCTTTTCGTCCGATGCAAAGGGAAGCACCGCTTTGGCGCGGAGGTCTTTGCCGAGCGAATCGAGGAATGCGGCGGCGGATTGCTTCATCGGCGGTTCCGGTGCGGCCGTCGGCA
>JACFNW010000319.1 GCA_019454665.1 Fimbriimonadaceae bacterium
GTCACGGTGTCGCCGAACCACTGGTGGGCGAGTTCGTGCAGGTTCAGCCCTTCGCCGTCGGCGAACGGCTTCTCGTGAGCGGGATGCAGCACGCCGATCGTGTTCGTGACGGCGGTGATGTTCTCCATGCCGCCGAACGGGAAGTCGGCCACCAAGCCCTGGGCGAACTTCGCGTACGGGTACTTGTAGCCCGTCAGGTCGCTGAAGAAGCGGACCATGTCGTTCGTGCCGCCAAACGTGGCCTTGCCCCAGTCGTTCAGGCCCTTCGGGCTCCACACCGAGACGGGCAACGTTCCCCACGATTCGCGGTACACGTCGTACGGACCGGCGATGAAGCTGATCAGGTAGGTGACGTGGGGCTGCTCCATCGTCCAGCGCGTGATCACGCGACCGTCTGCGCCCACGGCGCGGCCCAGTTGGCGGCCGTTCGACAGCGCACTCCAGCCCGCTGGGGTCTCGATGGTCCCCGAGGTGGTCGCCTTGTCGTCGGGGTAGTCGTAGGTGGGCAGCCAGTAGCGCGTGTCCTCCATTTCGCCCTGCGTGTAGGCCATGGGCGTGTTGGCGGGATAGGCGTTGGCGGCATCCACGAAGTAGACGCCCGCCTCGGGGCGTGCCGTGTAGACGATCCGCACGCGCAGCTTCTCCTCGGCCTTGGCCGCCCGGCCCAACGGCACGATCAGGCGCTGCCCTTCCAAGCGGAACGTCGCCGGGACGTCGTTGACGCGCACGTTCAGCACGTCCAGCTTGCCGGCGTGAAAGAAGACCTCGGTCAGGCCGTCTGCAAGCGGTTGCAGCGTGTTGGTCGCCGTTCCGGCGATGGCCCGCGTCTCGGGGTAAAGCGAGACGCGCCAATCCACGTGCAACAGGTCGTAGGTCCGCTCGGGCTTCTGGGCCCATCCCAGCGAGGCGAGGCAGAGCAATCCGGCGGATGCGGCAAGGAGGCGCATGGCCCGCTATTCTGCGGGGGCGGCGCCCCCTCCTTCAGGGGTTTCGCTACGACCGGGGAACGGGGAGCTTGGGTTGGGCCAGCTTCAGGTTGCCCGGGTTCCAAACGAGGCGCACTTCGGCGGACGATCCCGCTTCGCTCTTGGCCAGCAGCCCCCGGTACCCTGCGGTCATGTCGGCTTGAAGCTGCACCGAGCGCACCACCCGTCCATCGGCCTGAACGAATTCGACCACGGGTAGCGAGGCGCCCGAGGGCTCGACGGGCCCGTAGTAGCCCTGGCCCTCGGTGCCGCTCATCAGGCTGGCCGAAACCGACCACTGGTCGCCCTCGGCGCCCAAGCCCAGGTGGAGCGCATAGGGCCCCGACCCCGGCCAGGGAACCGATCCCTCCTTCAAGTTGAGCTTGGTCGGCTCGCCGGCGGGAAACACCATCAGCGTCAGGTCGCCCAACGCGCCATCGTTGGCGGCCACGTTCGCAAAGTCCAGAGCCCACTCGCCGGCCGGGACCGACGCCTCGCCCTTGACCGTGCGCAACCAGAGCGTGGATTCGCCGCGCGAGAGCATGAGCACCGCCGGCTTGGGCGAGACGATCCTGGCCCACGCGGCGGGTGCCTCGAAGACGGCCTTGTCCTTCTGAAATCGCGCTGTGTACACCTTTCCGTCGGGGAGTTGCACCAATCCAACCGCTGGGACGGCCTCGACCAGCCAATCGGGCTGCGGCCCGTCGGACGTCCAACCTCCGAACTTCCCGTCGCCGTCGAAGTCCGCCACGAACGCGAAGTGGCTCGGGTTCTCCAGAGAGGGCACCCGCGCGACGCGAACGCCCCTGCCGCCCAACTGCAACACGCCCGCCTCGACGCGGACCATGGCCGGGATCAGCCCCCAAGACTCGTGGTAGGCGAACTGGACCTTGTCGCCCTGGGCGTTCACGGTGACCGGCCCGAAGAACGACCAACCGGACTGCCGCCGCGCCACGTGCCTTTCGGAGGCTTCGAGCGTGCCGTTGCGGTCGGTGTCGAGCCACAGCGCCCGACCCACCGAGGACTCCACCTCCAACGCGATGGTCAGGGCGTGCTGCCCGACCTGCCACTTGCCCTTCATCAGGGGGTGCTGCGCGCCGGCAACGGCGTCCCGCGTGGGCTGCACGTCAATGAGCTCGTCGGACAGGGCGCCCATGCTGGCCGAGAGGGCCTCGAAGGGGTCGGTGAGTTCGGTGGCCTTGAGCGCGACTTCCATCGGCGCGGCGGCGATCAGGGCCAGAGACAGTGCGAGCATGGGTTCAGTATTGGACGCGCAAGCTGGGCCGACGGTTCGCGCACGGGAACGCGACGGCACGCTCTCGCGCCCTTGACAAACTCCATGTTCGGTGACAAGATGAACGCGATGAGGCAACAAGGTGGGATTCTTCGTCCGGCAAAACCTGCGGACCATTCTCGTGGACCTACTCCTGGGATCAGCGATGACGGGGCGTGGGTGGCACCCGAAGGTATGCACGCGAAGCTGGTTCGCTTGGCAGCGGAGTTTTCTGCAGAATTTCAGATTAGGTCTTGACAGTGCTCAAGTTGGTTGCTATACTGGCAGACAATGAGATTCAAAGTGGAGCTGTCCAAGGAATTCAGGGTGGTCAAATTCAGAATGGAGACACTCGTCATCCTGCTGGGGTTTGCTTCGGCAGTCGTGTTGGCGAATCCGACCCACCCTTGCACGCCGCCTAAGGAATGTCCGGGAGGCGTCAACAATGACAACGGGCAAGGTTGCGGCGCAAATTCAATCATCGAAACGCACAACACTGGGTCGAGCAAGAACGCGAAGTACTGCACCTTGCGCAACACGAGCTTTCAAGCCTGCCCGGTGCCAGTGGGGCAGTGCAACGAGGAGGAATGGTGGAACATGACCGTAGGCGAGGCGCGATGCGTCAATCAAACGACTGGAGCTTACACCGTCCTCTACGAATGTGCGTGGACCGTGCTGAGCAAGACTCGGGCGGGGACCTTGTGCTCCCATTGCCAGATGCCGGATTGAGGTGGACGTGATTCGCAAATCAGGATTCAGTACCGTCGAGTTGCTGGCTGTCGTCGCGATCGTCGGCGTTCTCGTCGCGGTTTCAGCGCTGGTCGTGGCCCCGCGCATGAAGCGATCGGCTGCGGTCGCAGAAGCCAAGAATCACTTGAAGCAGTTGGCCTACGGCGTCAACATGTATATGGCCGACAACGACGGCCGTGCACCCATTGAACTCGCGCTGGTCGCCAAGGGCATCCCCGAAACCGACCCGATGGGGGGCCCGTGGCTCTACTCCTGGGATCAGCGGTGGCACGGTGTGCGGGGAGCCGATTGGAGCACTTTCGGCTTCATCGAAACCAGGGACCCCATCGTCCGAGCGTCGCGCGTCCACGACCACAAGGGCAAGATCGAAACGATGGTCTACCGCGCTGAGGGTAAGACGGTCGTCCAACACGTTCCCATCCTGGACCTCGGGGAAAAGCTGCGGCTTCTGGGAGCCAGACTCGATGGAAGCATCGGCTGGTTTG
>JACFNW010000320.1 GCA_019454665.1 Fimbriimonadaceae bacterium
CGGTCGGCTTGGTGGCGCAACTCTTCGCTCTGCGACTTGGCGAGCTTGAGGATTTCGTTCTCGGCCAGGAGCCGCTCCTGCTGAATGCGGGTCTGTTCCAGGATGCGTTCGGATTCGCGCGCCGCCTCCTCCACAATGCGCTTGGCTTCTTTGCGCGCGTTCTCCAAGGTCATGTTGGCGTCTTCGCGCGCGCTGCCGATCAGGCGCTCCGATTCGCGGACCGTGTGGACGGCTTGCTTCATTTCCTGAGGCACCGTCGCGCGGACCTTGGCGATCTGCATCGTCAGCTCTTCTTTGTTGAAGCCGAATGTGAGAGGCCCAAACGTGCGGGGCTTCTCCACCATTTCCTGTAATTGTTCGAGTACGCGAAGAATATCCACCACCGACCTCCGGAGCGCGGGCGCAACGCTCATTCTGGCACAGCCGACCGACAAAAGGGACGGCTTACGACTCCTCCACCAGGTCTTGAAACTCCTCGTTGTTCAGATGGCGGCGTTCCTCCGCCGTGAGCGGGCCCCGATATCGGCCCATCAGTCCCCGCAGCGCGGCCACACGCTTTTCGATGGGCGGGTGCGTGCTGAACAACGTGTCCGCCACCTGCATCGGGCGGAACGGGTTGACGATGTACATGTGCTCGGTGGCCCGATTCCGCACGCCGAGTTGGGCCGAGTCGCTGGCGATCTTCTGCAGCGCGCGGGCCAAGCCGTCGGGGTACCGCGTGAGTTCGGCCGCGGTGGCGTCGGCCATGTACTCGCGTTGGCGGCTCACGGCCAGTTCGAGCAGCTTCGCGAACAGCGGGGCAAGAATGGCGAGCGCGATGCCGATGGCCAACATGATCAACTGCCCCTGGCCTTGCCCCTCGCTCTTGCGGCGTCGCCCGCCCCCGTACCACAGACTGCGGAGGAACAGGTCGGAGATCAGCGGAATCAGCCCGGCGACCAGCCCGATCGTGGTCATGAACCGGATGTCGTAGTTGCGGATGTGGGCGATTTCGTGGGCCATCACGCCCTGCAACTCATCGCGATCGAGCTTTTCGATGAGCCCCGTGGTGAACACGACGACGCCCGAGCGGGGGTCTTTGCCCGTGGCGAACGCATTGGGCGAGGGGTCGTCAATGATGTAGACCTTGGGCATGGGGATGCCCGCCGCGATGGCCATTTCCTCGGCCACGTTGCGGAGCCGCCGGTCCTCGTCGTGGGTGGCTTCGCGCGCGGCCGAGACCTGGAGCACGATCGAGCCGCCCGCGTAGTGCGCGACGATGGCCGCAACCACGCCCAGCGCCGCCGCGCCTGCCGCGCCCAGCACGAGCGACCCCGGCGAATACACCTCGGCGAAGACCCCGCCCAACAAGCTGAGGAGCACCACCAGGAGGAATCCCAGGAAGATGCTCCACCGCTTGTTGGCAACGATCTGTTGTCTCAACGTCCGCATGGCCACAGAATCATACGCCAAACGGGATCGCGCGTTGAGGAGAACCGATCAGCCCGCCCAGGCGGCCAGCACGTCGCGGGCTGCGGGCGACCCGAACGGCTGCGCGGGCGGGATCGCCCCGGCTTCGAGCAACAGCCGGATCGTCGCCGGAAAGTCGCCGTCGCGCCGCCACGAATTCTCCGAACCCCACAGGCAGGTGCCCAGTGCGGTTCCCCCGTACATGTTCTTGGCCGTGAGCGAGGGCTTGTAGGGCAGGATCGCCTCGACCACATCGGCGTAGCCGTGCATCGCGCCCCGCATCAGGGGGCTCATGCCCTCGCCGTCCTGTTCGTCGGGCGGAAAGCCCCTGGCAAGCAGGAACCGCACCACGGGCGTCCTGTGGTGAAAGGCGGACTCGCGCAGGAAACCAGGCGCGCTCGCGGCGAGCCGGGCCACCGCTTCGGGGTCGGCATCGGCCTCGTGCTCGGCCCTTTCGATTTCGCCCGCCCACAGCAAAACCACGAGCCTGAGTTCCGTTGGAGAGCGATCGAGAAGCACGTGAATGCACTGCGTGGCGCCGAACTCCACGGCCGCCTGATGGAGCCGAGAGGATTCGAAAGCGTAGGTGTAGATGTGCCCGCCCGGGGCCTTGGGGATCATGGGGTTGCCCGACTCGTTCTTGGCGCGGACCAGACCCCCGGGATCGGCATCGAGCAGCCGTTCCAGCAGGGGTGCGTCGTCGAGCGAAGCAGCAATGAACACGTCCGGGGTTGCCCCGTGCTCGAGAAGGCGTCGGCATACCGGCTTGTTCCGGACTTGGAACTGGGCGGGAGTGCCTTCGTGGTCCACGTCGCGGGCGTCCAGTTCGGCGCCTGCGGCGACCAGCACGTCCACGATTTCGGGTGTCTTGGCGAAGTGCAGCGGGTATTGGCCGTCGCCTCCGCGCCGATGCACGGCTTCCGGGTCCTTGCGCAGAACCTCCCGCAGCGCATCCAGCCAGCCCAAGCGGGCGGCGGCATGGGCGGTGAGGGTCGCGCCATGCTCCAGCAAGAAACGCGTGGTCGGCTCGTCGGAGAAGTCGAGCGGCCCGAATCCGCCGGCCCACCAATCGCTGATCGCGTTCGGGTCGGCGTCATGCTCCAAGAGCAGGGTCATCAGCGGAATGTCCCCGCGTCGAGCGGCGACGGTAAGCGTGGTCGTGCCGAAGTCGGGTTCCCACTTGGAGCGGGCCAAAGCGGGGTGCTGGTCGAGGATCGCGGCGGCGCGTTCGCGGTCCCCGGCGCGCAAGGCGGCGAAGAGGGCAGCTTGCCGGTCGCCGGAGCCTTCGACGAAGCGCTTCAGCCGCGCCCACGACTCGAACCCGTACGACCGGGCGACGGCGAGTTGGGCGTCGGCGAGTTTGGGCTGGGGTTTGCCGATCTCGGCGAAGCGGGCGGCGGCATCGGGGTCGCCGGAGCGGAAGGCGGCGAGCAAGGCTTTGGCCTGACCCTTCAGGTGATCGAGAGAAGCCCGTTCGGGCACCGTGTTGGACATGGAACCTCTATGCGTTCGCCCGAGGTCCGCGATCAGGCCGCACAAAGGCGTGGGTCGTATGAAGTTGTCGTTCGGTGGGCTGTGCCCTTTCCGCGGACCCGGTTGCGCCCGACGCGCTTGGGCCGATGATACCCATGCCGCTCTGAGCCGTAGGTACACTTGGTTCGCGATCTCCGCAAGGCTTCAACCCGTGAACACGCCCAGCGACCTCAAGTACACCAGCACCCACGAGTGGGTGCGTCTCGAAGGAGACACCGTGACCATCGGCATCACCGACCACGCGCAGAGCGAACTCGGCGACATCGTGTTCGTCGAGCTGCCCACGGTTGGCCGCGCGCTTCAGCAGGAGGAGGAGTTCGGCAACATCGAGAGCGTCAAGAGCGTCTCCCCTCTGTACGCCCCGGTGGCCGGCGAGGTGGTGGCGGTCAACGAAGCGCTCGGCGCGCGCTCCGAACTCGTCAACGGCGACCCCTATGGCGACGGGTGGATGGTCAAGCTTCGAGTGAGCGACGCCTCGCAGGTCGAAGCG
>JACFNW010000321.1 GCA_019454665.1 Fimbriimonadaceae bacterium
GACCGGGCAGTCATGGGGGTGGTTGGTCATCAGGGCCTCGATCAGCATGGCCCGCGCGGCCGCGCCCGCTTCGCGCAGCGGACGCCAACTGCTGCGGACGCTGGTGCTGCCGCCGATCATCATCGAGCCGTACTTGGCGTCGGCCACGGCTTGTTCGACCTTGACCGATTCCCACGCGACGCCCAACTCTTCCGCGACGATCATCGCCAACGACGTGCGCACGCCGGTGCCGATGTCGGGCTTGGCGACCGTGATGAACACCTCGCCCGAAGGCGCGACGCGCAGCCAGGCGTTGGGCGCGAACGGGTCGGCGGCCCCTTGGGGGGTCGCAGCCGCCGATTCGCGGATGCGGCAACCCAAGATCAGGCCTGCGGTGGCGGCGACGCCGACCTTGATGACGCTGCGGCGAGAGAGTTCGGGGTTCATCGTTCTTCAACCTCTTCCGCCACGGCGCGGCGGATCGCTTCGCGGATGCGCGGATACGTCCCGCACCGGCAGATGTTGGTGGACAGGTAGTCGTCCACGTCGGAGTCGGACGGCTTGGGATGGGCCTTGAGCAGTGCGGCGGCGGCCATGATCTGCCCGGTCTGGCAGTAACCGCATTGCGGCACGTCGGTCTCGACCCAAGCCTTCTGCAGGGGGTGCGAGCCGTCGGCGGAGAGGCCCTCGATCGTGGTGATCGGCTTGCCTTCGACCTCCTCGGCAGAGATCAGGCACGACTTGACCGCCTCGTCGCCGAGCAACACGGTGCACGCGCCGCACGAGCCGACCCCGCACCCATACTTGGCGCCCGTCAGGCCGACGAGATCGCGGAGGATCCACAGGACCGGCATGTCGGGCGGCACATCCACCGTCTTCTTTGCACCGTTGATCGTAAAAGTGAACTGAGCCATCGTTTGCCTCGCAACACCATTCTAACCGCGATTCGGGTCGCCTATGTAGGGAAACGCACACGTCGAGCAACGGGTTCTTGGCCACGGAGGGAGATCGGTCGCCTCCCCAACGCCCCCGGGCTGCCACGGTCTGCGGTGCCGGCCTGGAGGGTCGCGCTCCGTCGCGACCGACTGACACAGCCGCCCGCTTCCCGGTCAGGCCGAGGCACCCGGAAACGAAGCTCGATGAGGTTCGTCGCGCTTGTTGAGAGGAATTGGATGGACGATGTTGTCTGATGAACGGGCCGCGTTACACGGTTAGTGCCCAACCCCTCCCCGACCCTCCCCAAGCTTGGGGAGGGAGTTTTGAGTATTGGAGAGCGATTCTCGGCGGGCGGGCACGGTCTGCCGGGCAGAAAGGCTCTTGGGGTTCGTAAGGTGGTCGGGCCCAGTCAGACCGTGGCACCCCGGTTTCAGGGGCTGGCACTTTGGTCACTGTCCCCCGCGTTCCCTTTCGAGACTTAGGCGGGTCTTCGGGGCTTGAAGCCTGGTGGAGTGCGCGGGCCGAACCTCAAGGCGACTTGGGATGCCCAAACGGAACCACGAGTACCTGTTGGAGGGCCATAGGACTCGGCCAGAGAGCCGGCTCCAGGTTGACAAACCTCGTTTGCGTCGAAGAGACACAGACGAACCCCGACGTGAAAGTACTCTTTGAGTGGGAGATTCGGCGACGACCACCTGCCGACCACTGACCGACGCCTGTGCGGGGATGTGAATGTGAATCGGACCCGTCAATCGCCCGCGCAGAGAGCAAGCGATTCTGGATCATCTCGCCAATTCTCCAGGTGAAAACCGTATCCCACCGAGCGAATGTACTCAAAGTGGCTGGTGTTGGCGCTTGCGACAGCGTAGCCGCGCCGGATGGCGCAGGCGGCGATGGCTGGATCGATGAAACCGATCGGAGTCCCTGCACGGAGGAGGGAACCAATGATCTCTGCGGCCAGCCGATAGTCCTCAACGTTAGGCTGAATCTCGTCGTTCTCGGCGAACAGGGCCTCGGCGCGCTTGATCTGTGCGCTGGCGCCGATGTGGTGAAGTCCCGAAAGAATCTCGAGCGCCGTAAGGCTGGTGAACGTCAGGACCTGATGGTCGGCGTGGTACCGCCGAGCGCTCGCGACAACATGAGCGTTCGCGCCCCTCAGAAGGTCTGACAGCAGGTCGCTGTCAAGAACGCGCCTCGCCATCCAGCTAGAACCCCAAATCTCGGACGCGATCGAACTGTGCGCGATGAGCCTTGGCGCTCGCGATCGCGCGATCCATCGCATCGCGATCTTCCGCGGACGCGAAGGCGCCGATCAGGTTCTCGGCCGGTGTCCCCTCGCCGTAAAGTTGGGCTCCCTCGGCCATCAGCCGCTCGGCTGCCTGTTCCGGAGTCACGCCCCCCGTCGCGACCATGCGCTTGACAGCATGGCCTACCGGGCTGTCGTCCTGAATGCTGATGCGAAGTTCGATGGGCATAGGTCTGCTGCTTCACTAGTCTAGACGAGGCGTCGCGCCACGGCGTTCCATGCCCACCTTCCGCGCGCCGCGTCGTATACTTCAGCCGTGGCTGTGAACATACAGGGTCGTCTCGATGCCGGCGGCAAGCGGTTCGCGATCGTCGTGGGCCGGTGGAACGAGTTGGTCACCAAGGAACTCCTCGAAGGGGCCCTGGACGAGTTTCGGCGTCACGGCGAGCCCGAAGTGGTCGTGGTGTCCGTACCCGGCTCGTGGGAGATCCCCTCGGCGGTGCAGCCGCTGGTGCATGGCGGCGGGTTCGCGGGGGTCGTCTGCCTGGGCTGTATCCTGCAGGGCCAAACGCCCCACGCGCAGCAACTGGCTTCTCAGGTGGGTTCGGCCCTCATGAACCTGCAGATCGGCTCGGGCGTGCCCATCGCCTGGGGCATCCTGACGCCGGACACGATGGACCAAGCCCTGGACCGCGCGGGCCTGAAAGTGGGCAACAAGGGCCGCGAAGCGGCTCTGGCCGCCATCGAAATGGCCTCGGTTCTGGAAGCGCTCGCGCCCCACGCGAACCCTTAGGCCCTGCCACGGCCTTGCCGAAACGAAGAGCCACCCGGTACAATGGCGACAGGAGTCACCACGGACTGGTGGAAACGGAGGTCGGAGCACGGAAGCTCCCTCCCATTTCTCCTCACCCCCTCTTGATTTGCGACCGGTACACTCGGTGTCGCCATGAGTTCCCCCGTCCCCAACCGCTGGGATGCCGCGCTCGCCCCTTCGGACCCCCTTGAGCAACTGGTCTACGCGTCCAACCTGCTCGGCTCCGACCCCCGTGTGACCAACTTCGGCGGCGGGAACACCAGCGCCAAGATCCCCATGGCCGACCCCCTCACGGGCGAGATGGTCGAGGTGCTTTGGGTCAAGGGCTCGGGCGGCGACCTGGGATCGGCGAACGCGGGCGGATTCGCCAGTCTCTACCAAGACAAGGTCGTGGCCCTGGAAGCCAAAGGCTTACCCGAGGACGACATCGTCGCCCTGTACAGCCACTGCACGTTCAACCTGAATCCCCGCGCGTGCAGCATTGACACGCC
>JACFNW010000322.1:0-2088 GCA_019454665.1 Fimbriimonadaceae bacterium
TCCTTGCGCGGCAGGGCGACGAGGAGATCGCGTTCGTCGCGCGCGGCTGGGCCGACCTCGCCGAGCGACGCCCCGTCTTGCGCGACACCGTGTACCAGGCCATGTCCATGACCAAGCCCATCGTCGTCGCGGCGGCGATGCGGTTGGTTGAGCGCGGGCTCCTTGATCTCGACGCCCCGGTCTCGCGGTACCTGCCGTCGTTCGCCACCATGCGCGTTCAGGATGGCGACGCCAGGCGGACGAGCCGGACCCCGACGGTGCGCGAACTGATGACCCATACGTCGGGCATCCACCCGGACAACCCCGGTGGTTTGAGCGACGAGCAGAAGCGCGCCATGACGCTGGCCGACTACACCGAACTCGTCGCGAGAGAACCGTTGGCTGCCGAGCCCGGGACGCGCGTCCGCTACAGCGGGACTGGGACCACGGTGTTGGGTCGTATTGTCGAGGTGGTGTCCGGCAAAGAACTCGAGCGTGCGCTCTACGACGAGGTGTTTCTGCCGTTGGGCATGGACGAGACTTCGTTCTTCTTCCGCCCCGAATGGCGAGGGCGGCTGGCGCAGCCCGTCTACCGCGAGGAGGGCAAGTGGGTGGCGCTCGACGAGAACCCCGAACGCCCCGGCGCCCGACTGGCGAACCCCGCGGGCGGGCTCTATTCGACCGCCGACGACATGGCGGATTTTGTCGAGGCGTTCGCTTGCGGCGGCACGTTCCGGGGGTTGCGATGGCTCAAGCCCGAAACGGTCGCCGAGATGTTGCGCGTCCAGGTGAAGCCCGAGGTCGCCGGCCAAGAAGGAACAACGCGATGGGGCCTCGGCTTCAACCTGCACGTCGCGCCATCGCCGATCGCGGGCGTGGTCGGGCACGAAGGCGCGTTCGGCACGTCTTTCTGGTTCTACCCGCAGACGGGCCGATCGGGGGTGGTGATGACCCAGCACATGGGTCGCCCGGCGGCGATCCGCAACGAACTCGCGCAACTTCTTGCGCGAATGGCCGCATCCCCTATGAGCGGCCACGACGCGAACCGAGAATCTACTTGAGCATTCGAGGTCAATCGCGTTGGTCCCAAGCAACTACGCCCAGGAATATCGGAAGAACGCCGTCACCGGCGCGTCCCCCCTTCAACTCGTCGTCATGCTGTACGATGGCGCGCTCCGCTTCATGGAGGCGGGACGCTTCGCCATGGTCCGCAAAGATCTGGAGACCCAGAACGACAAACTCCAGCGCGCTCAGCGCATCATCACCGAACTCATGGCCAGCCTGGACATGCAGCGCGGGGGCGAACTCTCCAAGAACCTGTTCGGCATCTACAGCTACGTGCTGAACGAGCTGGTCGAAGCGAACCTGACCGACAAGCCCGAGCCGCTGGACCGCAGCATCAAGATCATCAGCGATCTGCGCGACAGTTGGTCCAGCCTCGAAGCGAGCCGACGTGAGGTGGTGATGGATGAGCGAGTCGCTGCGTAAGCCCGTTGTCGAACGGCTGGTCGTGCTGACCCTGGCGCTTGAAGACGCCCTGAAGGTCGAATCGTGGGCCGAGGCCGACAGCCTGTTCCAAGCCCGCGCCGATGCGCTCGAAGCCATCTTCAACGATCCGGAAGTGACGTCCGCCGATCTCGCCCCCGTGTTGGCCGCCGATGATCGTCTGCACCGAGCGCTCGAATCCTCGCGCAACGAGATCGTAGACTTGCTGAAGCACAGCCGCGAAGCTCGGTCGGCGGCGTTCCGCTACCGCCAAGGCGGAGGCGGGCAGATGGAATTGGCCAGCGCCTAGACCCGGCTGGTCAGCCCAGTTCGGGGAAGTCCAGAGGCGTTTCCTCGAACGTGACCGTGGGCATCGGGCCGTCGCCGAAGTTCATTTGGACCAGCGGGCGGACGATCTGCTCGTTGAGCACTTGTTGGGCCAGCGTCGTGCGCAGGGCGGCTAGTTGCATGCGCAACACTTGCAAGTGCACTTTTCCCAGCGCGAACGATCCCAGTCTGCGCCCTTCGTCGGTGGTCAGTGTTTGGCCGAGGATGGCGCGCGCGATTTCGGCGTTGTGGTAGTCGATTGCCGTCTGAAAGTTCCCGGACGGTTCCCTTCCACCG
>JACFNW010000322.1:2111-2776 GCA_019454665.1 Fimbriimonadaceae bacterium
TCAGGGTACACGATGGCCGAGCTTTGGCTCAGGTCGCGGAGTGCGGCGAGGATGGCGCTTTGCTCGGCGCTCGGCAGCCCCCGCTGGTACTTGCCCAACACGGTCGGCGAGGCGAACTGCTCCAGATGAGTGCGCCAAGCCGTGAGCAGGGTCGTCTTGGCCTGCCAGTGGCGGAAGGCGGGGTCGAGGTCGCTCTGCCCCTTGGGCCGCGCATAGGTCGGCTGGTGGACGTAGAGCACGAACTTGTCGCGGGCCAGGCTCTGCGAGGGCTCGCCGGGCTGGTGGAGCTGAAGCCCCGAAATGCGGCCAAAGGCGTCGAACTCGATGCCGAACCGGGCGGGGTCCTTGGGTCGCAGGGCGGCGATCAGCCATCGGTCGTCGCGGCGCTCCCAGACCAGTTCCTGAATGGACCAGCCCTTGGCGAACGCATCCATCGCCGCCCAAAGCGCCCCTTCCACCAGCCCCGGCACAACGGCGAACGCCTCGCGGACGAAGGCCACCCGCTCGGGGTCGCCATCCAACCGCCAAGGCGCGGACAACACGCCGAGCTTCTTGATGCGCAGGGCGGCCTGGACCATCGTGTCGCCCTGCATCTGGTCGTAGGCTTCGTAGCCTAGCGCCGATGGCGTCGAAGCCGGGTAGGCGTAAAGCGCCCGCTCGGCGGC
>JACFNW010000322.1:2786-3466 GCA_019454665.1 Fimbriimonadaceae bacterium
GGTGAACTGGGGCACGGGCGATGGCTTGGGCGGCGAGAAGCGGCGGCTGAAGAGGCGGAGCATTGCAGAAGGGAGGCAGCGGCGGGACAACACGTCAACCTTGACAGGAAAGTGGAAGACGGAAATCGGAAGAGGGAGTTCCTGGAGGCCGGTGAGCCCTTCTTCCTTCATCCCCATTCCATCTTCCGAGTATCCAGGACTTCGCGCTAAACTCGGACATGCCGCGCGTCTATGTCTGCCGCCGAGCCAGCCGCCCGCCCGAAATCCGAGGCGATCTGAGCGACCCCGTGTGGGCCGAGGCCCCCTGGACCGAGGACTTCGCCGACATCGAAGGGCTCGACCGGCCCGCGCCAGCCCACCGAACCCGCGCCAAACTGCTCTGGGACGACGACGCGCTCTACGTCGCCGCGAGGCTGGAGGAACCCCACGTGTGGGCCACGCTGACGCGGCACGATTCGATGATCTTTCAGGACAACGACTTCGAACTTTTCCTCGACCCCGACGCCGACAACCACCTCTATCTCGAATGGGAGATCAACGCGCTCGGCACCACGTGGGACCTGCTGATGGGCACGCCCTATCGCGATGGTGGGCCGCCGATCTCCGGTTTCGAACTGCACGGCATCGTGTCGAAGGTGGCCGTGCATGGCACGCTCAACGACCCGGGCGACACCGACGAA
>JACFNW010000323.1 GCA_019454665.1 Fimbriimonadaceae bacterium
CGCACCAACAAACCTCGCCCGGTGTGAGCATCTACGACCACCACCTTTCGAGAAGGCTTGCCGTTCGGGTCGATCACGTCGGCACCAAGGACATACGCCGGGATGAATCGTGTGGTGCCAACGGACTCCAAGAGTGCTCGATTGGGAACGACATCGGTGCTCCAGATCCGTGCGACAAACCAAGCGGGTCCACCATCTGCTACCTTGGCAACCTGGGATTGCAGAGATGCCAAAACCCGTGCAGCCTCCGACCGGCAGTGCGCCTCACCAAAGCGTCGGGGACGGTTGGGCATGGGGCCTGGAAGGATCGGAAGGCTGTCTTGCAGGAATACGACGGCACCTGAGTAGGGGTCAATCCCTACCGTAGACCCGAATGTCGCATAGACATCAACGCCTTCGAATTGCAGTTGTACCGCGAGATAATCGCTGCTCCCACCGCTTCCGTCATCGGGAAAAGAAGTGGAATATCCTGCTGGAAGGCGATCCGACCACAACCGGGACGCGATCTTCATCCGATCCTGCACCTGAAGCGGACGGCTCGCAACAGGATCGAATCCCGATGGGCGCTTGAGGGGCATGGCCAAACTCGTCACACGTCGCGTTTCAAGCAAGTAGCGAGCTTCGCCTCCGTTCTTGAATCGCAGAACGACTTCACGATCGGTTGTTTCGCTGGTCAGAATCGCGGTGTCCATCACAATGTTGGCGGGCTGCGCCATTGGATGCGAGAACCCGATTTCGATCGTTCGTCGAGCTTCGTCAAGAGCTGCTTGAACCAGGTTGTCTTGAGAGACGCCGATCACCAGCGCAACGAGTGCTCCGATCATACACCTGCCTCAAATCCGGCTGTTGCCTGTGATACGAAGGGAGGCGCGTCGAGGGCCTTGAGCGTTTCTGGTGCGAGCGGCGACTGGATGCGGTAGGCCTCGTCGCCAGTGACCAGCGTTGCGCCATCGGGTGCGAGCCAGGCGGGAACCAGCGACTTGCCCGCGTCGGCCAATCCGCGCCGCCATCCCTCGGTCGAGGGAGGCTGAGCGTCTTGGGCTTCGAGCGTGACGGAGAGCGACTTTCCTGCGAAGTGGATCACCGCTTGACCGACAGTGACAGGAGTACTCCTCACGGAAGCATCGCTCCCCGATAGCATACTCGAAGGTACGGTGCGGACCAGCAAGCCACGACCGGTGTGCGCGTCAACAATGACCCACTTCTGGTGGCTCTTGCCGTTGGAATCACGAACTTGAAAGCCCATTCGATACGCAGGAGTCATCCGAAAGTATCCTGCTGACTCAACCAACGCTCTGTCCCCGACCAGGTCGGTCGAGTAGGCGTAGGGAATGAACCATACTTCTCCTTGATCCAGAGTGCCCGTGACGGTTTCGGGCAACGAAGCCATGATGCGCGCCGCTACGGCCTTGCAGTGGTCCCCTGGGAATCGCCGGTCGCGACCTGCGATGGGCTTGGGAACCTCCCACAGTTCATCTTGCAGCCAGACCACAGCGCCCGAGTAGACGTCTACGCCAATCGTGGACTGGTGGGGATGGATCGGTACTCCCAAGTACTCGATGCCCACTGTGAAGCTCTCACTGTCGAGGTCGTCGCCGAACTGCCGCATGGTCAGACTGTAGTTCGCTGGAATTCTGTTGTTCCAGACCAATGTTGCAACTTGTGCTGCCTGCTGACTCGATAAGCGGCTGGCTTGCTCTCTAGCGAAACTTGGCGGCCTCCTGGCGGTATCCAGAAGCGAGATTCCAACGATACGCTTGTCCGCCAGCGAGTACGTAGCGTAACCAGATCGGATGCGAAAGTGCAGGAGGTCGTTGCGCGTTTCGTGGGACACGACCGTATGGTCGAGCAAAGCGTTAGCAGGGCTTGCGTACGGCATGTCGTAGCCAATCTCGACGACCCTGCGCAGGGCCCCTACGGCCTCGGCAACCGGATCGCCGGTCTGGCAAAACAGAATCAAGCCAGAGAGTGCAAGCACGCCGGTCACCATTTGCCTGGTTGCGCGTAGTGGCCCTGCGCTGAACGCCGGTTCCCATGAATCAGCGCGCTATAAGACCAATCGCTGCTCCTCCGAATCACTTCAGAAGAGACGCGATCCGCACGCGAGAGTTCAGTAGGCCCGGCCAACCGATCAGGGTTCGGGGCCGGTTTCGGCGACGACCACCGACGTGATCCCGCCGCGCACGTTGAACTCGCCCGTGACGCGCATCCAGCGGGGCTCGCACGAACCCGCGAGGTCGTCCAGAATGGCGTTCGTCAGCGCCTCGAAGAAGATGCCACGGTCGCGAAACGAGTAGAAGTAGAACTTGAGCGACTTCAGCTCGATGCAGCGTTGGTCGGGGATGTACTCGACGTGGATGGTGGCGAAATCGGGCTGGCCCGTCTTGGGGCACAGGCTCGTGAACTCCGGGCACGTGTGCTTGATCCGATAGTTTCGTTGCGGGTTCGGGTTCGGAAAAGTATCGACGCTCGCCATGGGTTTAGTCGTTGATCTGGACCATCTCGAACGCCTCGACCTTGTCGCCTTCGGCGAACCCTTCCCAGCCCTCGAATGTGAGACCGCACTCGAAGCCTTGGGTCACCTCGCGCACGTCGTCCTTCAGATGCCGCAGCGTGTTGACTTCGCCTTCGTAGACGATTTCCTTGCCCCTGTAGACGCGGCACTTGGCGTTGCGCGTGACCTTGCCATCGCTGACGTAGCAGCCGGCGATGACGCCCTTGCGCGAAAACGCGAACCGGACGCGGATTTCGACCGTACCGAGATACTGCTCTTCGAACTTGGGTTCGAGCATGCCCTTGACGGCCTTCTCGATGTCCTCGATCAGTTCGTAGATGATGTTGTAGGTGCGGATTTCGACCTTGCGCCGCTCGGCTTCCTTCCGCGCGCCGCCTTCGGGCTTGACGTTGAAGCCGACGACGATGGCGTTGGCCGCATTGGCCAGCAGGATGTCGTTCTCGGTGATGGTGCCTACGGCGGAGTGGATGACGCGCACCTGCACCTCGTCGCTTTCGATTTTCTCCAGAAGTCCGCGCACCGCCTCGACCGATCCGTGGACGTCCGCCTTGACGACCAGGTTGAGTTCCTTCATCTCGCCCTGGTTGAGCATGTCGCGGATGCCGCGCAGGGTCATCTTGGGCTTGGCGCCGCGCGCCATCTCTTCGCTTCGGGCGGCCGTCTTGCGGCTCTCGGCGAGTTCTCGCGCGCGCCGCTCGTTCTTCTCGACTTCGACCGAATCGCCTGCTTGGGGGACCTCGGCAAGACCGAGGACTTCGACCGGCGTGCTTGGGCCGGCGGATTCGATGCGCTGGCCCGCATGGTCCGTCATCGCCTTGATGCGGCCGAACGTTTGACCGACGACGATGGTGTCGCTTTGGTGGAGCGTGCCCGACTTCACGAGGACCGTGGCCACGGGGCCGCGACCGCGTTCGAGCTTGGATTCGATGACGACCCCGTGGAACTCGCC
>JACFNW010000324.1 GCA_019454665.1 Fimbriimonadaceae bacterium
CGGCATCCGCCATGACCAACGCCGGCAGCTCGCCGCCGGTCAGAATATAGTCCCCGATGCTGAGCCGGTGCGTGGCGTGTCGCTGGACGAATCGCTCGTCAAACCCTTCGTAGCGCCCGCAGGCGAACACGACGTGCTCGAATCGGCTGAGTTCGCAGGCGACTTCCTGCGTGAACGGATGGCCGGCGGGATCGGTGGCGACGACCGCAGATCCTTCGGTGGGTTCGAGGCTGGCGAGGGCCAACGCGAGGGGCTCGACCTTCATCAGCATCCCCGGCCCGCCGCCATAGGGGGTGTCGTCCACGGTGCGGTGCCGGTCGTAGGCGAAGTCGCGAGGGTCGGCCACCTCGACGGAGATGAGGCCCCGCTCCACGGCCCGACCCAGCACGCTCGCGCCGAAGCACGCGCGAACCAACTCGGGGAACAGGGTGACGAAGCCAAACCGCACGCGCCGATGGTACCGGTTAGCGCGTGAGTCCAATGCGGAACGTGGTCAGCGAGGGCTCGTCTGGCTCCTCGTAACGGGCGACTTCGTCCACTCGCCCGGGACCCCGACGCAACGCCGCGAAGAAGTCCTCCAGCAGCTCGGCAGATTCGCACTGGGCGAAGCCTTCGACGGCTCCATCGCGTCGGTTCCAGACTTCGCCGGTGAGGCCGCGCAACGCGGCCTCGCGCAGGACATGGGCTCGAAAGCCCACGCCCTGCACGTGGCCGCGCACGATGAACCTAGCGGCCCGTGGCACCGTTCGGCAGACGGCTCTCCTGTGCGGCCAGGATGCGATCCACGACGGCCTCTCGGTCCGCCGCGCCGTGGAAGCAATCGGGACCGTGGTTGTGCGCCGTGTGGATGAAGAACGGGAACGCCTGAGGCGAACTCGCGGCAGCGGGGGCGGCTGCCTTCGGGTTGAGGATGTCTTCGATCCGCCGCGCGCTCTCGGCGAAGTGCAAGCGCGACGCCGCATCCGTCGCCCGCTTAGACGCCGACTCGGACGCCTTCTTCAGGTCCGTCAACTTGGATCGCCAGTATCCGGCGGCATCCGTTCGCGTGCGTCCGCTGCCGTTCAGTCGGCCTTCCACGGTGTCCAGATAGGCGCGTTGCAGGTTGCGGCGGAACAGCGAGACGGTCGGCGCGGGCGCGTTCAGTTCGCTCCAAATGGCGGCTTGCACGTCCGCGATCACCTCGGGCGCCGTGTAGACGTTCGCCGCGCCATGCTGCGCCTGCAGGTCGTAGAGCCGTGTGAAGCGACCCTCGCTGAGCAGGCTGGACATGAGCGAGCGGGGCAGCGAGAGCAACCGGTTCTGGGCCCCCATCGGTTCGATGCGCTGCAGGATCTCGTTGGGCGCGAGCCACGCCGGCGACAGGAACGCATGTTGGGCCAGGAAAGCGACGGCTTCCTTCTGCTTGGCCTTGGGGATCGGGGTGAACACGGCGCCTCCGCGACCGGCGTGGTAGTCGGTCTCGACGATGCCGCCCACATAGCCCGCCACGTGGGCGAGTTCCGTCGAGCGCTGCCCCAGCAGTTCGCCGTACATGGTGGCCAGATAGGAGTAGTCCTCGCCGAACTTGGTGGTCGCGGGGATCAGCATCTTCATGATGCGCTCGAGGTTGGCCAGTCCCAGCCCCGTCGCGGCCATCGGGTCGCTGCCGATGTCCTCGGTCTGGGTCATGGGGTCGAGCCCGGGGAAGTTGCCGAACCGCAAGCGCGGGTCGTTGACCTGCCGCGAAGCGATCAGATCGAGTTGGAACCGCTCGCCTTCGGAAGATCGCGCGTCAATGGGCTTGTAGCCCCACTCGATGGCGAACTTGTCGTAGTGCGAAACGATGGACATCAGCGCGGTGTCGTCTCCCGGTTGGGCGACGTAGTTGAACCTCGCGTAGTCCATGATGCTGGCCGAAAGGCCGTTGGCTCGCGTGAACGCGCCGTCGCGAAGTTGCGCCACGGTGAAGCTCGAGCTGGCCTTGAAGTTGTGCTGGAGGCCCAACGTGTGGCCGACCTCGTGCGCGGCGACGTAACGCACCAGCTCGCCCATCACGTCCTCCGGCAAGGGAAGCGTCTTCGCCTTGGGGTCCATGTGCCCGACTTGGACGAAGTACCACGCCTCAAGCAGCTTGAGGATGTCGTGCCAGAAGATGATGTGGGCCGAAATGATCTCGCCGCTCCGCGGGTCGTGAACGTTCGGGCCCATCGCGTTGGCGACGGGTTGCGGGGCCCATCGGATGACGTTGTACCGCGCGTCCTCGGGGTGCCAATTCGGGTCCTCCTCAAGGGTGGGCGCGTTCTTGGCTTGGATGGCGTTCTTGAACCCGGCCTGCTCGAACGCGGGCTGCCAGTCCTCGACGCCCTTCTTGATGTACGACCGCCATTGCTCGGGAACCTCGCGGCTGATGTAGTACACGATGGGCTTGACGGGTTCGCTGACCTCGGCGGTCGGGTCCTTTTTCTCCAACCGGTGACGGTTGATGAACGCCTGCTCGTCCACGCGGTTCTTGGGCGCGCCATAGACGGTGAACCCACGCGTGAAGTAGCCCACACGAGAATCGGCCAGCCGCCCGCGCATCGGCGTCTCGGGCAGCAGAATCAAACTGTAGTGCACGAGACAGGTCGCAGCCGAGGCATCCGACCCGCCGAGTCCAAGCAGGGCGGCAAGCGGGTTCGACTGACCCCGATTCGCCACCATGAACGTCAGGGTCGAGCGCGTCTCGACATTGGTCGGAAACGCGCGCATGGATTCGACCCAACTGCGGTTCGGGTCCACGCCAGCGCCGCCGACGAGGCCGCGAGCCGAGAAATCGGGCGGGTCGCTGGTGAACAAACTGCTGACGTCCACCACGGCCTCGCCGTCTTTGCCCTCGGCTTCGACGTTGAACGTCATGACGATGGGGGGCCGCGTGGCGGCCTCGACGGCCTTGGTCAGCGCAGGCCCGGCGTCGCCCGATGACCTCACCGAATAGTCGATCACGTGCAGGTAGATCTTGTTCAGCCTTCGCGAGAAGCGCACCACGCGGTCGCCCACGAATGTGCCGCCGTAGCCTCGGTTGGTCGGCACTTCGGCGATCTCGGTGGACCAGAAAAAGTCCCGGCCAAGCAGGTTCTTGGGAATCTCCCAGTACCACTTGTTCTCAACCTCGTGGACCTTGAACACGCCGGCCTGAGTCTTGGCGTCCTTGGTGACCACCTCCTCGTACGGCTTGGGGTCGCCCGGTTTGCGCTGCGGCTTTGGCGGCTCTTGGGGCTTCTGCTCCTGTTTGGGGGGCTCCTGCTTGGGCGGGTCCTGTTGGGCCCAGCCCGGGGCGGCGGCAAAGGCAAGCCCCACAGCGAGGGCCAGTGTGAAGATGGGTTGTGCTCGTCGAATCAATGCGGATCCTCCAGACGCGAGGCCCCATTTTCGCACCTCGGCAACACGTTGTGCATCGGTGCCCGCAAGATGGGGCTGTCGCGTCTGGATTCTT
>JACFNW010000325.1 GCA_019454665.1 Fimbriimonadaceae bacterium
CTGATGGTTCGCCGAGCCTTGCGGCGCCCAGGGCTGGGGTTCGGGGCCGAGGAACGTGAACCACATATGGGTGATCACGCCGGGGCCTTCGCGGTCCATCACCACGTGGGTTTCGCCGGGCGGCACGCGAAAGTTGTCCCAGTTGCTCTTTTCTTCCAGATCGCCTTTTGGTGGGGCGTTGCGGTCGTAGCGGCCGTCCTTGCCCTCGCGGAACGTCGAGGTCTCCCTCATGCTCCGGCCCTCTTGGAGTTGGGTCAAGTGGCCGAGCGGCCCCTGGGCGCACGCCATCGAAGCGAGCGCGAGGATCCCAAGCAGGAAGAACGTGGCGGTGATGCTGGTCATGGCTCGATTCCGGGCGAGAAGGGGGTCGCCCGGCCCGTCAACTTGCATTCGCCGCCCCCGATCATTCAACCTTCTCGCACGCATGGATCGAGTCGAAACGTTGGAAGCCGAAGGAAGGCGAGCCCTCGGGGCCGCGACGACCACTGCCGAGTTACGCGCGGTGGAACTCGCGTTCTTGGGCAAGCAAGGTGGGCTTCGCGCCCTGATGAAGGACATTGGCGGCCTCCCGGCCGACCAGCGTCCGGCGTTTGGCCAGCGCGTGAACGCTGCATGCGCCGCGCTGCAGGCCGAGCTCGACGCCAAGTTCGCCGAGTTCAAGGCCAAGGAACGCGCCGAGCAGTTCGAGCGCGAGCGGCTCGACATCACGATGCCCGGCTACCGCCGCCGCACCGGGAACCTGCACGTGCTGCAGCAGACGGCCGACCGCATCAAAGAGGTGTTCTCGGGTCTCGGGTTCGAGTACCTCGAATCGCCCGAGCTTGAGGAGTTCGCGTACAACTTCTCGGCCCTCAACTATCCCGCCGACCACCCCGCGATGGACGAGCAGGATACGTTCTATGTGGAGGACGACCTGCTGTTGCGCACGCAGTGTACGGCGCTCCAGGGGCACGTGTTCGAGACGCGCAAACCGCCGTTCCGCATCTTCACCATCGGGCGATGCTTCCGCAACGAGGCGGTGGATCGCACGCACGGCCACACGTTCCATCAGGTGGACGTGTTCATGGTGGACGAGGGCATCGGCATGGCGCACCTCAAGGGAACGTTGGGCCACTTCGCGCGTACCTTGCTGGGTTCGGACGTCAAGTTGCGCTTCCGACCCGACTTCTTCCCCTTCGTGGAGCCTGGTGTGGACTACGCCGTCAGTTCGCCGCGATTCCAGAACGGAAGGTGGTTGGAGTTGGGCGGCGCGGGGCTGATCCATCCCAACATCCTTGAGCGATACGGCATCGACACCGAGCGCTACTCGGGCTTCGCCTTTGGGCTGGGCGTCGAGCGCATCCCCATGCTCAAGTACGGTGTGGACGACCTGCGCCATTTCTTGGACAACGACCTGCGGTTCTTGGAGCAGTTCCGGGGCTGATGGCGCGCCTGATCTCCGACCCGGCGCTGATCCGGGCCGAGGGCAACCTGCCCAAGGTGATCGAGGAGTTCTTCGGGGTGGTCAACACCGGCGACACCCACGTTTCGATCGCCCGCATGAAGAGTCCGCAGGGCTGGGTGGAGCCGGGACAAACGCCCGAGTTCAGCGAGTACACGCTGGTGCTCTCGGGCCGCTTGCGCGTGGACACCAAGGCGCGCGCCTTGGACGTGGAAGCGGGCCAAGCCGTGGTGGTTCACGCGGGCGAATGGGTGCGCTACAGCTCGCCGTACGAGGATTGCGAGTACGTCTCGGTGTGCCTACCTGCGTTCTCGGCGGAGACCGTGAAGCGCGACGGCACGCAGTAGCACCACTCGGGCCGATCCCGGTCCGGTACTGGGCATCCATCCATAAGCAAGACGCCTGTTCATCTATCGTTCATATTCCAGATGCCTTCACCGTGTTATCATGTGTTGTGTTGGTGGCACCGCGGCAAGGAACGATTGAGACACCAAGGAGGACGCATCTTGAGAACCACTTTCGTAACTTCAGGAGCAGTGTGACGGACAATGGATGTTGCGGGCTCAATGTGGTTGGAGCCTTGCCGAACTGCCCAGGGGACACATGTGCTCCGGACGAGTGAGCCTGGGAAAGACGCTGGCACCTCGCTGCTCGAAGTCGTAGCAGCGATGGCCGTCATGCTTGTCTTGCTTGGCATGCTTGTGCCCGTCTTGTTCGCGGGCAGGGATCGCGCCCTTGAAGCGACGGACCTGAGCCAACTCAAGCAACTGGACATGGCCCGCCTCTTGTATACCGAGGACTACGACGGCCGTCCGTCGTGGACAACCGAATCTCTCGTTCGCACCGGCGCGGTCCCAGCCCGTTTGCTGTCGAGTCCGGGGGACCCACATCCGGAGGGACAAGCAAACCTTTGGCGCAAGCGGAGGCGGGGCGGGAATGCGGCCTTGCCGCCTACAGGTTACAAAGACTCCTATCTTACTGTTCGGGACATGACGCAGGCTTTGGTTTCAGAAGTGGTGGAAAGCCCATCCGGCGGTTGGCTCGTTGCCCTCACAAAGCCAATCGTGGTAGCCGATACGGTGCTGCGCTTCGAACCCGATTCCACCTATCATCGTATGGCTGTCGCAGGGGGTGTTTTGCATCGCCGCGTACGTTGGCGCTCTGAGGAGAGCTCCTCGGGATCGGCCTTCTATCCGCTGTCCCTGTTCACCGACGATCCGATGTTGAGTGGAGAGTTGCGACCATGACACCGTCTTGCCGCGTTCGCTTGACCCATGCCTTGATCCTCGGTGGTTCGTTTGCGGTGGTTCCGGTGATCGTCAAGAACCTCAGCCTGGTGATCATGTATTGGCTCGGAGCCATGCCTGCCATCTTCCATTGGCAGAAGTTCTCCATGGAAGCTTATGTGCTTGGTTCGGTGGGTTTGCTGTGCGGTGCCGGGTGTGGCTTCGCTTTCCGGTCCTTCCCGAGGGCGTCCCAGTGGGCCGCAGGGATCTACGTCGGGTGTTTGCTCGCCGTCGCCGTGGCGACTTCGCTCGGCGGGCACGACCCATTGCCGTACTTGCTCAAGCAGCAGGCCATGCATATGGGACCGTACCTTCTTGCGACGGGATTCGTTCTCCTGGCGCTCCGAGGTCGGTCTGGGCACTTGCCGCTGGCGTCGTGAGTCCATCGGCTGTGTTCCCGGACGGAATCTTTCGTGTGGTCGTTGCGTTCAAGTAGGATGAACGTGACGCGAATGATGAAAATGGTCGGTGTGCTCGGATCGCTTGCGGCACTCGCCGTGGGTGCCTTGGCTTGGCTTTTTGTGGAACAATCGGCGACGATGAAGCCCGCCTACAACCCCGAAAAGCACCGCCTCCTCTACGTCGCCGGAGGCTGTTTCTGGTGCGTCGAGGCCATCTTCGAGGACCTGAACGGCATCGTCGAGGTCGAGTCGGGCTACGCGGGCGGCGACTTGCCCAACCCCACCTATGGCGAAGTGAGCGGCGGCCGGACCGGCCACGCGG
>JACFNW010000326.1:0-2808 GCA_019454665.1 Fimbriimonadaceae bacterium
GAAGCGCATCCACCCTTCCCAGTCACCGTGATCGCGCACCGCCTGGAGCCGGTCGTAGTATTCGAGCCTGTTCTGCTTGAAGTAGTACGACAGATACAACAGCGGTCGTTTGAGGACATCTCGTTCGCAGAGCAAGAACGTGATCATGAGACGCCCGACGCGCCCGTTTCCATCCAAGAACGGGTGGATGGTCTCAAACTGAGCGTGAGCGAGCCCCACACGAACGAGTACAGGCATCGGCTGGGCATCTTGTAGGAAGAGCTCCCAGTCACCCAACGCAGTTCGCATGTCATCCACGCTCGGCGGGACGAATCGAGCCGTTGTCAAAGTCGATCCTGCAGGCCCGATCCAGTTCTGGCTGCGGCGGAACTCGCCCGGTTGCTTCTCCTGACCCCGTGCGCCAGCCAGAAGCTTGCCATGAATCTCACAGACGAGACGCAGGGACAATGGCAAGGTTTTCAGACGTGAAAGGCCATAGTTGAGTGCGCCAACATAGTTCACGACTTCTGAGACGTCTGTCGGGCTTTCGGGATCGAGGACGTCGGCCTCGACCTCCAACACATTCGCGAGCGACGCCTGCGTCCCTTCGATCTGGGAACTGAGGACCGCTTCCTTGCGGACGTACATCATGACAAAGAGGTCCGGGTTGGGTAGCGCTTCGGTAGCTCCATCCAGCCGTCCCAAGGCGCGGTCCGCCCGCGAGAGGAGTTCGAGCATCTCGTCGTCCATGTTGAGGCCAGGAACCGGCGGGAGCGGCGCGGGAACGAACGCCTTGTAGCCCGTCGGCTGCTGGACGTACGTGCCCGCCCGGGAGGAGGTTTGTTGCATTCTGGATGACATTATGGGCGCGGAAGGAGGATCTTATTAACGGTTCGGGCCGGTTTCCGTTAATAAGGGTCGTCCAAACGGCGCGTTATAGTCGCCAGACGAACATAAGCGGACACAAAAAAGCCCCGAGACTGCGAGAGTCCCGGGGCTTGCCTTGCGGGTCCTTACGGATCCGATTGGTCGGGCGGGGCGGCGGTCCCCGGTTGGGCGCCGCCTTGCGCGTCTTGCGGAGCGCCGATGCCCTCCTTCATGATCTTGTCGATGTTTTCCTTGTCCTTTGGCGTCGCTTTGGGTTCCTCGGCGGAGCATCCGACCAAGGCCACCGTGGCGAATCCAAGGGCAAGGGCAAGTGTCCAGCGCTTCATCAGTTCACCGCGAAACGCTTCATGCACTGCACGCCGGGATCGGACGAGCAGGGCTGGGTTTCGTACAGGCGAGGCAGCGACATCGCCGAGGTGTGACCGTCGGCGAAGCCGATGACGGCTTGTCCGTCGCGCACCTTTGCCGCGAGCGCCGCAGGGATGGAGGCGCTGCCGCCGCCGCCCGCTTCGCGCCAGCCGGTGCAGCTCTTGGGGCCGCCGTTCCAGCGCGGGGTCGCGCCGCCGATGGAGGCGCTGCCCGGGTTGTAGGAGCGGATGACGCAGACGCCGAGTTCGGTGTTGGGGCCGAACGTGGCGTAGTCGCCGAACGGCTCGCCGGCGTCGAAGATCAACGCTTGGTTGCCCACGTCCTCAAGCTGAGACTGGCTCTTGCTGGGCACGTTGACGACCGTCGCTCCGGCCCCGGAGTGGATGCCGCAGTAGGCGCCCCAACAGCCCCAGACGGTGCCGTTCTGCCCCCAACCCATGATCGAGTCGTGGCGAACGCCGACCTTGTCGAGCGCGCGGCTGATGGGCCAGTCGCCGACAGTGTAATAGGGCAGCAGTTTCAGTTGGGCTCGGGGCATGGTGCCGTAGGCCCAGATGTAGTCCCAGCCGTTGTTCTGGTTCGAAGCGGCGGGGTTCGGGGCGCCCATGGGGGTGATGAGCAGGTCGTAGCTCTTCGTGTAGGGGAAGACGCGCAGATGCCAGGGGAAGCCGCCGCCAGGGCCCGTCCACGGGTACTCGTAGGCCAGCGGGAACGTGTCGTCGTAGTCCGCCGAGTACATGATGTTGGCCAAGTTGAGCTGCTTGACGTGGGCCACGCCGACCGCCTTCTTCGCGGCTTCCTTCGCCTGCGCGTACACAGGGAAGAGCATGGCCGCTAGGATGGCGATGATCGCGATCACCACGAGCAGTTCGATGAGCGTAAAGGCTCGAGATTTCATTCCGATTGGTAACCTCCGGTGGTCGTGGGCGACGAGCAGCCGCCGCCACTATCTACCTTGAACCATCGAAGGGAAGTTCCGATAGGGCAACCGCCCCGTTGCGGGTGAATATTCTATGAACTGGGGCGTCGGGCGGGCCCGGTCCGGGTCCGTAAAAATCCCCGGAAATATTCAGGCCGGGGTCTTGTCAAACGGGCAAAAGCGTGATATCATGCGTGAATACGAATTCACAAGAATACGAATTCTTGTGGTCCGTCTCACCGAAGAGACCGTACGATGCGCATCACGCAAGCCGACATCGCCAAGATCGCGAACGTGTCCCAGCCGACCGTTTCGCGCGTCGTGTCGGGCGATGGGCGTGTCGAAGACGGCATCCGCCAGCGCGTCCTCGAGGTGATGCGCGAACACAACTATCAGCCGGACGCCCGCGCCCGCTCCCTGCGCAGCAAGCGCGCCGGACTCATCGGACTCGTGGTGAAGCGCCCCAAAGGCGGCCTGAGCGACGACCCCTTCTTCGCGAGCCTGATCTCGGCGATCATGGACTTCCTGGTCGGCAAGCCCTATCACCTGTGCGCCGACATGACCCTGGACGTGCAATCGCAGGTCGGGCTCTACGACGAGCTTCTGCGGTCCCGCCGGGTGGACGGCCTCATTCTGGTCGAATCCGAAGCCCT
>JACFNW010000326.1:2818-3450 GCA_019454665.1 Fimbriimonadaceae bacterium
AACGCGTTCATCGGCTTCAGGCCGACAGTTTCCCGTTCGTGCTCATCGGCAACCCCATGGGCAACGAGGCGATCTGGTCGGTGGACAACGACAACGTGCTGGCTGGGCGCATCGCCACCCAGCATCTGCTCGACCAGGGTTTCCGACGCGTCGGGTTCCTGGCCGGTCCAAGCGAGACGACGGTCACACGCGACCGTCTCGAAGGCTACATGCAGGCGATTCGCGACCGCCAATCCCGGCCCTATGTCTGGCACAGCGACTTCGGCAGCCAGGCCGCTCGCGAAGCAACTCGAGAACACATCCTCACCGCACCCGAAGTCCCGGACGCTTTGGTGGTTCTCGACGACTTCATGGCGATGGGCGCGGTGCAGGCGCTCCGCGATTTCGGGGCCAATGTGCCGGGCGACATGGGCTTGGTCAGCTTCAACGACAGCGCCATTTGCCGGCTCATCGAAGGGGGGCTGTCGAGCGTGAGCCTGAACATCGAGACGCTGGTCCAGACGGCCTGCGAGCGGCTGGTGGATGCGATCGAGGGACGGGACCCCGAGGGTCCGCGCCGAACGCTGGTCCCCAGTGCGCTCATCGCACGCGGGACGTCGCAGCCCAGGGAGGTCGCGCGCCGATGACGGTCC
>JACFNW010000327.1 GCA_019454665.1 Fimbriimonadaceae bacterium
CTGGACTGGCGCATCATCCGCGACGACTTCCGCGTCGCCGACCAGGTTTCCTCGCGGCAGAAGCTGGCCATGCGGAACCTCAAGGTGCTGGGCAACGCAGGCGTGGACGGGCTTCCTTACGCGGGCCTCGGGTTCAACGTGCCGCGTCCGAGCGCGGGTTCCGGACCCACCGATTTCGCGCTGATCGACCTGGAATCCGGGGGCGTCGTCCTTTCCGATTCGTACCGCTTGGACAAGTCGGCCGGCGTGATCACGTTCACCGACGTGGCGGCCAGCACGCCCGGCCTGCAGGCCAACGTGTCGCTCAACGGCACCGAGCGCGTGATGGACCTCGGCGGCCGCCGCGTCCGAGCGCTCTATCAGGCCGTGGGCGAGTGGGCGGTCCACTTCGAGAAGGCGTCGAGCGGCTACCAGCGCACCGACGGGCGGCCCGGTCTGGGCGAGTTCCGCGTCGGCGACGGCACGTTCGGACGACCCACGCGCCTCTACTTCGCGCGGTCCGAGGTGGGCAAGACGGTGTTCATCGGCGATCAGATCATGGTGGAAACGGCGGGTGGCGCGATGAGGGGCATCGGTCCGGCGAGTTTCGTCATCCGCGCGTCGGCTGCCGACGTGTTGCCCTACATTGACGTGACCGAGGTCGCGCCCGACGCCGTGCGGATCGATGCGTCCGACACGTTCGGCGATTTGGCCAAGGGCCTCGGCGGCGGTTCGCTGCGGGTGTTGGTCAGCCGGAACCCCGAGTCGTTCAGCCTGGGCGACAGTCCGACCGAGAACGTGCGCGGCTATGAACGCTGGGCGCGCAACTGGCGCAAGACGGCGTCCGACAGCTTCGTGGGAGGCGCAACCCGATGACACGCAGACGCGGTTTCACGCTGATCGAACTCCTGACCGTCATGGCGATCACCGCCGTGCTGCTCGGAATCATCCTTGTGCCGCTCATCCAGAGCTTCAACCTGACCCGAACGGCGCAGGCGTACGCGAACGCCCAGGCGACGGCCCGCAACGTGGCCGCCCGACTGGTCCGCGAGATCCAGAACGGTTCGACGGTGCGCGACGACGGCCCCAACTCGGGCGCGGTCGCGGTCGTGTTGCCGGGACAGAACGGTGCGCTGGAGGAGATTCTGTTGCCGTTCGCCAAGATCGACATCGTTCAGCCGGCCAAGGGCGACCCCTCGGCGGTTCGCGACGGCGCGTTCGTCAACCCGGAAACGGGCAAGGCCGACCCCACGCTCCCCGTGCCGAAGGGCCAGCCGAACCTGCCCGCCACCCCGGGTCTCTCGATCCTGCGCTATTGGACCGGCTTGAAGAACCCGCTCGCGCCCAACGGCGATGGCACGTTCTCGCCGGGCCGCTACCAGAACCCCTACGACGGGTTGCTGATGGCGCGCAGCGGCGAGGCGGACAACCTTTACGTGCTGTGGCGCGCGGAGGTGCCCGTGTACCGTCGGAACCCGAGCAGCGGTCTCGTCGAGCCCAACACCGAGCTGTTCGAGTTCGACGCCGCCGGCCAGCCGATCCTCGACGATCCGTTCTTCTTCGTGCTGCGGCAGAGCGAGACGGGAACGCCCGCCGGCGCGGCCAAGGCCGCCCGCATCCAAGCGTGGCAGCGGTTCGGCAGCGTGGTGACGGAACTCAACCGGTTCGACTGCATCCAGCCGATCTACGACAAGGCCACGCGGCAAGTCGCCTACGACGGCAACGTGCCGCGCATCGTGCCGCTCGTGCAGTTCCGGCCGACCTCCGTGAGCCGCGAAAGCGCGCAGAACATGGAGAGCGTGAGGCTGGGCCAGGAATCGGATTCGATGGTCGACTACGCCGCCGACGTGTTCCGCACCAAGTTCGGCCTGTGGTCCGCCGCGGTGGTCCGGCACTACGGTTCGTCCGTGGATTCGGCGGGCGGCTACTACCAGATCGCGCGGTATGGCACGGGCGCGCCGGGCTACAGCATCTTCGCCTACAACGCTTCGGGCGTCGGCTCGGACATGGAAGCGGGCGTCGAGACGTTCGACCTGTCCGCCTACGAGGCGGCGGTCGTCGGTGGCGGCTATCCGTTCGCGGTGGCCGTTGACGCGGCCAACGGCCGTTCGGGATGGCTGGGCAACCAAGACGCGCGCAGCGTGTTCGCCCCGTTCACGGTGAACGCGAAGAACGGGCGCGTGCTGTCCAGCTTCGGGGTCGAAGAAGTCGGCGCGTGGCACGTCGAGCCTGGCCTGTCCAACTGGCCGTTGAGCATGGCGGGCGACCCCGTGGGCCCGGCGGGCGCGGCGGCGAACCCCGACTACACCGACCCCACGCGCGGCATCAACAACGCGTACAACAAGGCGTTCCTGGAGCGGCCATCGCTCCGTCCGTTGCTGCACCGGTTCATTGACCTGCGCGTCTCGCAGGGCGAAGGCGGCCTGAACAGCCCCCTGCACCCCACGCCGACCATCGGGTTCGCCAAGGCGCGGATCGTGCCCGGTTCGGACATCGTGTTCGGCCCCGACCAGACTCCCGGCCCCGGCCATGGGCGTTTGGTCCGGTACACGCGGGTCACGGGCGAACCCGGCCCCAACCAGTACCGCATCAATTACACGGACCTCGCCGAGCCGACCGATTACAGCCTGTTCGGGCTGGCGAACCCGTCCTCGACGTACGATAGCGGCCAGTTCGAGTCGGCGGTCTTCCAGCCCCGATTCAAGCGCGGCTACGTCCAACTCAACTCCGATCCCGCGAACCCCTTGCCCTCGGGGAACATCCTGGTGTACTACAGGTTCCAATTCACCGAGCGCAACGACGTGTTCGAAGTGGACTACGACACCCGACAGGTGATCACCGTTCAACTGACGATCCGCTCTTACCCGCAGAACAATCTGCCGGAAGCCCAAACCGTGAGCCTGACGTCCACCGCGACCGTTCGCAACCTCGCCCGATGACCATGACGAACCACGCCGCCACCAGGAGACTTCAAACCGGTCAGACGCTGGTCGTCGCGATCCTGACCCTGGGCGCCATCCTCATCATGGGGTTCGTGTTCTTGGGGCTGATCGCCCGGAACGTGTTCGATACGGGGCAGTCGCAGCGCCTGTCGGCTGCGGCCCAACTCGCGCAAGCCGGGGCGCGGTTCGCCCACGACCAGCTGGTCAACAGCGAACTGGGCGCCGACTGGCGGCCCGCTCCGACCGAGATCGGCGCGGGGACCGACTTCACGCGCGATCCCGACGCCCTTTACCTGCGGCCCGGAACCGGGTTCCCGCTCCGCGACGATGCCGACGCGTTGACCGATCAAGGCGGTCCCGATGGATTGGGTTCGTACTCGCGGGTCGGCTTCGAATCCGGTCGGGCCCTGATCCGCGTGCGCTACGCCCCTGCCGATCCGAGCGTGTTCACCGCTTCCACGGGCGTGCTCCGCGATCCCGCCAAGGCGCGCCACTACCTGATCATCGAAGCCGTGGGCCGACC
>JACFNW010000328.1 GCA_019454665.1 Fimbriimonadaceae bacterium
TGACGCCCGAACCGGCCCCATCGCCGTCCAGTTCGAGCCTCCCGATGGCCTGACCGGACCCGAGTGCGGCACGATGCTGGACGAGAAGGTGGACACGCGCGACATCGTCGCCGGCCTGGTGGAGTTGGCCGTCAAGGGCTACCTCACGTTCCACCCTCGGGAAGAGGGGCTCGTGTTCAAGAAGCGCACGGCGGATATGCGCCTGACCGGCAAGGAGGCGGACGCCTCGCTCAACGAGTTCCAGCGCGACCTGCTGTCGTTGCTCAAGAAGTGCGGCAAACTCGTGACGTCCACCGACTTGAGCACGCACGTCGCGCCTTCGATCCACACGTTGAAGGGCGCGCTCTACAACGCCTTGGTCTCGCACGGCTATTACAAGAAGAGCCCCAATTCCGTTCGCGGCTGGTGGATCTTCGGTTCGATCGTGGTGATCGGCGTTCTTGGATTCCTCGCTTTGGCGATCACGGGCGAGTTGTTGCCCTCGATCATCGGAGGGATTCTGGGCGTGATCATCGCGATTCCGTTCGCCATGCAGATGCCCAAGCGCACCAAGGCCGGAACGGTCGCCCACCGCAACGTGCGCGGCTTCGAGGAGTTCATCCGCCGCGCCCGTCTGAACGAGCTCGATTGGATGCAGAAGAAGCAGCCCGACGCCTTGATGTTCGAGGAGTATCTGCCCCATGCCGTCGCGTTCGGCTTGGTCTCGGAGTGGTCGCGCGCGTTCGACGATATCGTCAAGGAACCGCCGTCTTGGTACCACCATTCGGGGCATTACGGCCACTTCTACCTGCACGACTTCGCCAGCGACATGAACGACATCGGTCGTTCAGTGGGTTCTGCGGCGACGACTCCCCCGCGTTCGTCCGGGTCTTCGGGCGGCTCTTCGGGATTCAGTTCTGGAGGCGGCTTCAGCGGCGGCGGGTTCGGCGGCGGCGGCGGCGGGAGTTGGTAGGGCTAGGAACGGCCTGCCAGCGCTCAGGCACTGGCCAACTCTAGTTCGTTCAAGACCTCCTGAATCATTCGGAAGTGTCTGTCGCGGGCCAGCAGCGATGCCTTGTTGGTGATTGCACACAGCGCGATCAGGATGTCGCTGACGGGGATGTTTCGCCCCCGCTTGCGCAACTCTCGCGCGATGCCTGCCGCAGCGTCCCAATGATCCGGGGTTGATGGCCAACGCTCGCAAAGCTCTATGGCATCGAGCAGGTCAGCCAATTCGGCGTCGCGAGCTCCTTGAAGTAGTTCGAATCGAACGGGACATGTCACTGCCGCTTCTCCGGCCAAGACTAGATTGCCAACAGCTCGTTTGGTGGCGGCATCGCCATCACCCCTGAAGAACTCGATCCACGCAGACGTGTCAACCAGAGTCACGAGTCCTCCAACGGCGAAAGGCCTTCCACCTCGTCGTTCGTTGCCGAGTACGCCGTTTCGCCCCGCAAAGCACGCTCAACGAGCCTGCGCCGACGATGCATGTCAACATACTCGCCAATGGCAGCTGCAAGGGCCGGAGACTTCTTGGACTCGCCCGTCAATCGCAGGACTTCGGCGAGCAAGTTTTCATCAATTTCAAGAGTGATTCGCATCCTTTCAGAGTCAATATAGCATCATCGCGGGTGAGCCGATGCATCAAATGGCACAGTGTTGAGTCTCCGAAGGAATCAGGCCCCGGTTTGCTCCCGCAATGATCGCTCGTACTCGTCACGGAGCGCCTGCACCGCAGCCTCGCGGCGTTCGCGGCGCTCGCGGTCGGCCTCCCACTCTTCGGCCTCGCGACGGGCGTCTTCGGCAGCCATCTTGAGGCAGTAGGTGACGCTCTCGACGGTGACCGGCACGAACCCCGGCTCGCGCCGCTCGATCCATCGGCCGTAGGGAAACGGCAAGGGCCGCCCTTCCCGGATGTCCTCCAACTCGAACTCGACAGCCTGCTGGAAGATGCGCAAGATGTGCTGGGGGTCCGGGCGGAACCTGAAGTCTTTCATGGTCTTGGGTGCCCCCACTCCTCAGTCATCGCAGGCATGATTCCACTGTTGTCGTAGATCTGACCCCAATCGGCGAGGGGCCGGTACACGGTCTCGAACCGCTCAAGGCTCCGTACAAAGCGACGCCTCACGGTCTCTTCGGGGATGTCGTGGCCCCCGCGGGCGACACGGGCTCTCACCCTTTGGATGGCCAATTCAGGACCGGCAAGCTTCAGGTAGATCAAGCCGATCTCGCAACCTTTGGCTCGCCAGTCTTCGACCCGGGCGTCCAGCCAGCCGCCGGACAGGGTGGTCTCGAGGACGAAGCTCTCGCCCCCCTCCGCCAAGGCATCTACGGTGCTGATGATCAACCGACCCGCCGCAATCGACGCGGATTCGGGCGAGGATGGGGACAAGCCCTGCGCCATGATGTCCGCGTTGACGAACTGCCCGAACTGGGGATGCACCTTGAGAAAGTGGCGGGCGAACGTGGTCTTGCCCGCACCATTCGGGCCAGCGATCAGAACGACCGAACTCACTCCGGCAGTCTACATCACCCCAAACTGGGAGGTGTTAGACTGGAGCATGGCTGCGCGTCTGCGAGGTGTGCTGAAAGCGGCCCTCTTGGGCTTGGTCGCAGCGTGTCTTTCTGCCGCGTTGCTCGTCGCCTCGCTGCCGCCCAAGGGCGTTTGGCCCCTCGGCTTCTTCTGTCTGGTTCCCATCCTGGTGTGGGCCAGGGGGCGCGGCGTGGCGTGGTCGTTTGCGGGAGGCATGGCGACCGTGCTGGCCGCCGCGCAGATCAGCCGCATGGGTTTGCTGTATGCGCCCGCAATCCTGGATGGGAACCCACGCTGGAACTACCTCGGGTTCGTCATCTTCGGCCTGGCCGTGAGCGCGACGTGCGTGACCGTGGGCGTGACGCGCAACCGGGCCGTTGGGTTCCGCTTGTTGCGGCCGCGTTTGCGGTCGCGTTCGAGGCGGGCTTGCTGCCGCTCTTGCCGGCCCACCTTGCGCTGACCCAGTCTCAGGTTCCGTGGGTCGTGGGTATGGCCTCGTTCGGGGGCATTTGGGTGTGCAGCTATGTGGTCTGGCTGACCAATCTCGGGGTTGCGCACGTCATCGAACTCCGCTTGGCTCGCGCGTTCCTGCCGTCGTTTGCCGCTGCCTTGCTCCTTGTCTTGGTGGGCCAAGGCGTCAACCTCGTCGTCGGCGAGGGTGTGTCGCGGGGCGAGGCGATGGTCGGCATCGTCCAAACGGAGTCCAACGACCTTGAGCAGTTGACGGCGCTCAACCGCAAGGCGGGCGAACTCGGGGCCGACCTCGTGATCTGGCCCGAGCTGAGCGCACTCGAGATCGCGGCGGGCGACGACACCGGAGCCTTGGTGGCCCTCGCCAATGCCGACTCGCAGCCGCCCTTCGTGACGACGTTCGAGGACGCGCACGAGCCCCAGCCCAGAAACGCCGCAGCGCTCTTCAGCCCATCGGGCG
>JACFNW010000329.1 GCA_019454665.1 Fimbriimonadaceae bacterium
AACCTGAACATCTTCCTGTTCGCCGTGCTGCTCGGGCACCTGGTCGCCTACTATCGGCACGCTTTGGCCCGAAACGCGCTGGTGGGAACGGGAATCGTGGCCGCGATCTTCATCACGGGCACCTCGCTGGTCGTGCTCCTCACTCCGTCTGCGCGCGAAGAACCCCTGCTCGCTCGATTGGTCATGTCCATGGTCGGCGGCATGATGCTCAGCATGCTGTACTGCACGCTTGGCGTCTTGGCGGCGGTCGCTGGGGGCTATGCGCGCATCCGCAGAGAGGATCGGCAGATGCGGGCGCTGACGCGGCAGCAGTTGCTCGAGCGGCTGTTCGAGATTCAGGCCAAGATGGAGGCCGGTGCGGCGACGCCTTCCACCACGTCGAAGTTCTGGGAGACGGCTTGGGTGCGGCAAGCGCAGAGACGCATCTATGCTCTGGCGGGCGCGGCCAGCCTCGCGTTCAGCGCCATCTCGACGCTGGTCAGCATCGCCATTTGGAACACCTACCAGATCCGCTCGGTCACCGAGTTCGAGCGGATGCCCCTGGTGTACGTGGTCTCGATGGCCGCACTCAGCCTGATTCAGTTCGCGATGCTGATCTCGGTGGGCTTTCTGGCCAGGCGCCCCATGCGCGCGATTCTGGTCGGCTTGGTGTCCTACGGGGCGAGCTACCTGCCGACGCTCATCGCCTACCGTGGACTCGGGCACACCCAGTTCGCCGAGTATATGCAACCGCAGTACATGATCCAAGGGGGCGTGTTCACGTTGGTGATGATGCTGGTCGGCTCGTTCGGCGCCGTGGTCGAGGAGCGGGCCGAGAGGTCGCGGAAGTTGCACGAGAGCGACCCAGCGACGCTGCTCGCCGAGATGCTGCAGATTCAGTGGCGGCTTGCCGTCAAGCCCTCGCGCGTTTGCGTCATGGTCGTTGATGCGGTCAAATCCAGCCTGATGAAGGCGAGTTCCGACCCGCTCGTCGTGGAGTGGAGCTTCCGCGAGTACCAGAAGTGGATCGAGGAGATCGTGACGCCGCTCGGGGGCCGTGTCTACAAGACCATGGGCGACGGTGCGGTGGTCCAGTTCGAGAACTGCTACAGTGCCTTTCGCGCCGCGCAACGATTGCAGACGCAAGTAGATTCGCTCAACCGTGACCGAAACAGGCTCAAAATGCCCTTCCGGCTTCGGATCGGCCTGCATATCGGCCATGTGGAAGGCGACCTGGAGACGGTCGAGTTCACCGAGGTGATCGACATCGCGGCGCACGTCGAGAAGATCGCGCCCATCGGCAGCATCGCGATGACCGAGTTGGTCGCTCAGGACCTGACCGACGAACAATTGGTTCCCCTGAAGGACCCCGTGGATGGGCACAGCGTTTACGTGGCCGTCCAGTCTCGGGTGGACGCGTGAACCTGCCGTTCGACGTTCTTGACCTCGGGCGCATGGCGTTCGGACCGTGCTACGAGCTTCAGTTGCGCCATGTTGAAGAGGTGCTGGGGGGTGGTCGCGACCGGTTGCTGCTGGTCGAGCACGACCCCGTCCTCACGCTCGGGGCGAACTTCCACGAATCCAACCTGCTGCTGCCTCGCGGCGAGTACGCCGCGCGGGGGATCGAGGTCGTCCCGACCGATCGCGGCGGCGACGTGACCTACCACGGTCCGGGGCAGATGGTGGCGTACCCCGTGTTTAGCCTGGATCGGCGCGGGCGCGACCTCCACCGCTGGTTGAGGGACCTTGAGGAGGTCGTGATCCAAGCGCTGGAAGGCTATGGGGTCGCGGGGCGCCGCTTTCCACCGCACACAGGGGTCTGGGTCGAGGACCTGAAAATGTGCGCGATCGGGATCAAAGTGAGGCGCTGGGTCTCGTTTCACGGCTTGGCGCTCAACTGCGACAACGAGCTTTCGCCGTTCGACCTCATCGTGCCGTGCGGCATCGAGGGCTATGGGGTGACCTCGCTGTCTCTGGAGACGGCTCGCACCGTGAGCGTGGGAGAATTGAAACCTCGGTTGATCGAGGCATTCGCAAAAGTTCTCGGGTAAACCCGTCTCATGCCCCTCCGCATGTGGATGCTCGACATCGCGCGCGAGCAATCGCCCACTCTCGACCACCTCCGGCGCTACTGCCGGGTCTCGTTGGACTCCGGTTACGAAGCCATCGGGCTCTACTTCGAGCACCGGTTCGCCTACCCCAGCACGCCGTGGTCGCACGGGGTCGGCTGCGTCACGCCCGCGATGATCCGGACGCTGGAGTCCGAGTTCCCTGGCCTGCAGCTCATCCCGTTTGTGAACCTTTTGGGCCACTTCGAGGGCATGATCTATACCGAAACCGGCAAGAGGTACGCCGAGGAGAAGTTTCAGGGGATGCAGGCGTGTCCCGTTGATTCGGAGTTCGTGGCCCTGGCAGAGCGTCTGGTGGACGATACCTTGAACTGCTTCAGCAGCGAGATCGTCCACATCGGCGGCGACGAGACGTGGCAACTCGGCAAGGGAGCCAAGAGTGCGGCGCAGGTTGAGGCATACGAGGCGGAAGGCGCGAGCGACGGCAAGGCGGAACTCTATGGGCGGCACTTCGGGCCCTTGGCGCGGCGTGTGCTCGACGCGGGCCGGCGTCCGGCGGTTTGGGGCGACATGTTTCTCGACCACCCGACGGCGCTCGACCACATGCCCGCCGAAACGCTGATCTTCGACTGGCAGTACTTCAAGGGCTTGGCCGACACGTCGCCCAAGTTCAGCGATCGCGGGTTCGATGTGGTGGGCTGTCCCGCATTCCATGTGTACAACGCTACGTGGATGCACCTACCCGAAACCGAGCGAAACGTCCGCGAAGTGCATCGCGACGTCGTCGAAATGGGTCTTTTCGGAACGTGCGTCACCACGTGGGAGTGCGGCCTGTTCGGCGCGTACGACACGCTCTTGCCAGCGGTTCGGGCGGCTGGCGGCGTGCTGCACGGCGACTCGTCGCCCTTCTTGCAGGCGTACCTCAAGGAGTCGGAGCGGCATGAGGAGTGGGCGCGGCTGATGGGCGTCGAGCTGCAGACGGCAGGTGGAACGTTCGCATTCGGCGGCATTCGGTCTTCGCTCAAGGTGCGGCTGTTGCTGCAGGCCAACCCGTTCTTGGCCTGGCTCCACCACGCCGAGGAGCTATGCGGCGAGGTCGGCGACAAGGCGCTGGACGTCATCGAACGAGCGTTTTCCGTAGCCCCGACCGAGGCCGAGAAGGGCGTCGCTTTGTTCGCCCGATCCGCCATCGAGTTCGTGAGGTTGGCCGAAGTGGCTCGGCAACGCTACGCCGAGGCCAGACCGGGCGAAGCCGCCTCGGCGCTCGCGCCCACCCGACAGCTCTTCGATGATTTGGAGAAGGTTGCGCTTCGAAGCGTTGAACGGATCGGGGGTTCGAGGGCGGACGTCGAGCGGTGCAAGGCGGCAAAGGCGGCGGTCGAACGGGCGATC
>JACFNW010000330.1 GCA_019454665.1 Fimbriimonadaceae bacterium
GGACGTGGTGGCGATTCTGACAAGTCTGCTGGAGGAGGTCGGCGTGGACGTGCGGTTGCGAACGCCCGTGACGGGGCTGGTCGTCGAGGGGGGCACGGTTGTCGGGGTGCGCTTGGGTGAGAACGTTGTGTCGGCGGGGCGCGTCGTGGTAAGCACGGGCGGATCTTCGGATCCGAACTCGGGCACCACGGGCGACGGCTGGCGATGGGCGAGGGAAGCGGGCCACACCATCGTTCCCGTGCGGGCGGCGCTCGCCCCGATCTACCTGAAGACCACCGAGGACTGGGCCGACTTGAGCGGTGTGGCCCTGCGCGATGTGGTCTTGAAGGCGCGGGTCCAGGGCCGCGAAGCGGACCGCTGGCGCGGCGATTTGCTCTTTACGCATCAGGGTCTTTCCGGGCCATGCGCCTTGGAAGTGAGCCGGGTGGTTGCAGAGCGAATGATTGCCGAGGAAATCACCTTGGCCGTGGACTTGATCCCGGACCAAGCTAGCGACAGGTTCGCCGAATCGTTGCACGCGCAAGCAATGGCCGAGCCGAAGCGCGGCGCGCGAAGTCTGATCGAGAGCCTGTTGCCCGAGCGGCTGCACGACCGGCTGCTGGCCGACGCGCGCCTGCCGGAGGCGCCTGTGGGGCAGTTGGGCCGTAAGGCGATCAACCGCTTGGCCGAGACGCTCAAGGCGTGGCCGCTCGGCACGGTGAGGACGGTGCCGTTGGAGAAAGGCGAGGTGGTCGCGGGAGGCGTTTCGCTCTCTGAAGTGGACCCGCACTCGATGCGCTCGCTGCGGTGTCAGGGGCTGTTTCTGTGCGGCGAAGTGCTGGACGTCGCGGGGCGGGTGGGCGGCTACAACCTGCAGGCGGCATGGAGTACGGGCTATGTGGCGGGCGAGACCGCTGCGAAGGAGACCGTCGAAATCGGGACGGCCCGTTCGTCATAGTGGCCGTATGAAAGTGAACAACGTCCCCGACCACCCGCTCACCGACGAGGCCTGCAAGGCCGCTACGGGCAAGACCTTTGGCGATTGGTTTGCCGAACTCGACGCGATGGACGCCTTGAAGAAGGGCCGCCGCGACACGGTGAACCACATTTACGCGCAACACACCGACCCTTGGTGGCCGACCACGATCGCCGCCGCCTACGAGGCGCACAAGGGCGTCGTGAAGGAGGACGGGTTGCTCGAAGGCTACACCGTGTGCTGCACCAAGACCATCGCCGCGCCCGTTTCCAAGGTGTTTGCGGCTTGGACCGATACCGCCACGTTCGCCGAGATGTTCGGCGACAACGGTCGGCAGGACGTCCGCGAGGGCGGCACGATCGCGTGCGACGCGGGCTGCAAGGGCACGTTCACGCGAATCCGCACCGACAAGGACCTGCGCTTCACGTGGGAGCACCCCGGCATCACGGCTCCGGTGACCATCGACGTTCAGTTTTCGGACAACAAGGGCAAGTGCCTGATGAACGTGATGCCTGCGCGCGGCATGGGGCGAGGCGTTGACCCGGCTGAAGGCGATCGTCGAGGCCGCCTAGCCCGCCAACGCTGCGAGTTGCGCCTTGGCCGCCGGCTTGCGACCCAGCCGATCGAGCACGGGCAGGCTGGCCCGCGCCAATGCGCCGAGGTCCACTCCCGTGGCGAGGCCCGAGCGTTCCAAGAAGTAGACGAGGTCTTCGGTGGCCAGATTGCCGCCCGCCCCGGGGGCGTAGGGGCAGCCGCCCAGCCCGCCTGCGCTGGCATCGAACACCGTGTAGCCAAGTTCGAGTGCGGCGGCGACGTTGGCGATGGCCGTGCCGCGCGTGTCGTGGAAGTGCCAAGCCACCTTGGCCTTCGGGATGTGGGTCAGGGACGAGGCCAGCGAGCGGACCTCGGCGGGCACGGCCACGCCGATGGTGTCGCCCAAGCTGATCTCGTCCACACCCAGATCGAGTAACCGATCGCACACTTTTGCCACGTAATCTGGGGCGATGCGCCCGGCGTAGGGGCACTCGAAGGCCGTGCTCACGTAGCCGCGCACCCAGCCATCGGGCCGCGCGGCCCGGAAGCCGCCGATCACCTCGGCGAACGCGGCCAGCGACGCTTCGACGTCCATGGCGATGTTCTGGAGCGTGAACGCATCGCTGGCGGCGGTGAAGACGGCGATGCGCTCAATGGTTGTCTCAAGGGCGCGTTCCAGACCTTTGACGTTCGGGACGAGCGCCGACAGGCCGGGCATCGGGCCGAGTTCGGTGAGCAGGGCCTGGGCGTCCCCGAGTTGCGGCACCCACTTGGGCGAAACGAAGCTCGTGGCCTCGATCTCGGCGAGCCCGGCGGCGGCCAGGGCGCGGACGAAGGCGGCTTTGGCCTCGGTGGGTATGGGCGTCGGCTCGTTTTGGAGCCCGTCGCGCGGGCCGACTTCGACGATGCGGATGGCGGACACGGCGAGAGGATACATGGTTAGGCGTAGCCCCGCCGTCTCGGCGGGCGTCATATGCGCCTACGCCGACCACATTTCCCGCTGGATCGCCACGGGGTCGCCTTCGAAGCGGACTTTCCCGCGCAACGCCTCGATCGCCCCGACGTTGGGGGCAAAAGCCTGTTGGAGCATCGGCTCGATGCGAAGCCAGTCCTCATAGGGGATGAGGACCTGAACAGGCCGCTGTTGCTCGTCGTAGACGATCCGCTTTCGCACAGATTCCATAGAAGGGATTATACGAGACGAATGGCATCCGCGCCTAAGCCTCGCCTTCGACCAGCCAGACGTTCATCAGCCCCTTACCCTTGACCTCGATCTCCCCGCGAGGCAGGAACGCGAACCGGGGGGCGAGCGAGGCGCGGACCGCCTCCGACACCTGCACGCGGCCCGCGATGCCCGTGGCCTCCATCCGCTGCGCCACGTTCACCGTGTCGCCCCACAGGTCGTAGGCGAACTTGCGCTTGCCGATGACCCCGGCCACCACGGGGCCGCAATGGATGCCCACGCGCAGGCGGAAGGGCACGCCCAGTTCGGCGCGGAGGACCTCCAACTCGGATTGAAGCCGCAACCCGAACGACACCATCCGCCCCAACTGGGCGTCCTCGGCGGGCGGCAGCCCGCCCACCACCATGTACGAGTCGCCTATGGTCTTCACCTTTTCCAGCCCGTACTCGGCGACTAGATCATCGAAGGTGGTGAAGATGCGGTTGAGCGAGCCGACCACGGCATCGGCCTGGTGCGTCCCCGCGTATTCCGTGAAGCCCACCAGGTCGGCGAACAGCACCGAGACGCTGCCCACCTTGTCGGCGATGGTGGATTCGCCCGCCTTGAGCCGGCCCGCGATGCTTTCGGGCAGGATGTTGAGCAGCAGCGCCTCGGACTTGGCTTGCTCCACGCGGATTTGCTCCAAGTGCCGCAGTTCTTGATCGCGCAGGCGCTTTTTTTCGAGGCACGCTCCGATGCGGGCGCGCAGCACGACGGGATTG
>JACFNW010000331.1:0-417 GCA_019454665.1 Fimbriimonadaceae bacterium
TACTGCTCCTCCTCGGCCTTCATCGTCTTGATGCGGGCTTGGACGTCCACCACCTGTTCGGTGACGTCTTGGCCCGACGTGTTCAGGGTCACGACCTCGCCCAGCGCTCCAAGTTGGTCGAGGGCGGTTTCGAATTGTTTGGCGGGCACGCGGATGCCGAGGTGGGCGTAAGGCAGGCCCTGCTGCTGCTGGCTGTGGCTGCTGCTTTCGACGAACCCGCCCAGGCCCGTCGCGATGCGCCGCGCCGCAATAAGGGCTTCACGGGCCGAGGGGACGGTGACGCTGAGGTCGGCCGTTTGGATGACCATCTGCGGGATCGGCGCGGGGATGGCGCCTCCTCCGACGTTTCCGGGCACTACGGACTCGGGCATGGCGCCGTTCAAACCGGATCGGCCCTTGTCCATCTGCATGGCTTCC
>JACFNW010000331.1:427-3422 GCA_019454665.1 Fimbriimonadaceae bacterium
TCGAACGCGAGTCCACCACTTGCGGGGATCGAAGCGGTTGCATCCGAATCTCGGGCCAGACGACCCGAGAACTGCGAGACGGCAACGACCGCCACGCAGACGGTCAGTGCGCTGCCCGCGAGCACCCATCGCCGGTCTCGGACGAACGAGGGCCACCGGAAGCCCCTGAGGCGACCCAACGCGCCCTCGACACCGGTGACGTGCGGCTCCGCCGCCATACGCTTGATTTCAAAACCCATCAGTCTCATGAACTCCAACTCCTCGCGCAGCGCGGGATCGGCTTCGAGGGCGGCTCGGATTTCTTCCATCCGCTGGGGCGACAGTTCGCCGTCCAGATAGGCTTTGAGGTCTTCTCGGAGGTTCATCGGGTGCCACCTTCGCCGGTCAGGCGAGCGCGCATTTGGACGAACGCATGATGGAGGCGGGACTTGACCGTGCCTTCGGGGATGCCCAGGATTTCGGCGATCTCCGCGTAGCGGAGCCCTTCGATTTCGTGCATGACCACCACTTGCCGGTGTTCTTCCGAGAGCGCCTGCAGCGCGCTTCGCAGGACCTCGCGGTCGAGCGTCGCGCCTTCTGCGCTCGGGGCGGCCGTCCAAAGGTCCATCGGGGTTTCCCGTTTGGCCTTTCGCGCGGCGTTTCTGGCGTGGTTGTGGGCGATGGAGAGCAGCCAGGTTCGGAACTTGGCGGGTTCTCGCAATCGCTTGATTTGGTGTTGCACGGTCACGAACGTCTCCTGAGCGGCGTCTTCGGCCAGATCGGTCCCGACGCGTCTCGCGATGAACCGAAACACTTCCGCGTAGTGTTCGCGGACGAGTTCGGCCAGCGCCTCGCGGTTGCCGCGTTGCGCCGATGCGATCCGTTCAGGGGAGCCTCTCTGGTCCTCCGTCATGGTTTTCCGAGGGTTGGTGTCTTGAGAGGCGCGGATCGTTCAAGAAATGGTTCGAATGGGCCTATTGGACCCGTTCGACGGTGCTGCTCACGCTCACGGGAGTCGGGCTGTTGCCCACCGGAGCGTTCTTGACGTTGCGGATCACCTTGACGATCCAGCCGTCTTCGAGCGAGATCCAGAACCAGCCATCGGCCTCGGCGGGCTGGGCCCCCTCGTTTTCCTTGAACGCGAACCGCACCTTGGCGCACTCGATGGCGCCGACGGCTTCGTTCCCAAGGTATTCGTATTCGCCCGAACCGGCGACTTGGCCCGTCTTGGCGGCTTCGACTTTGGCCGTCCACTTGGAGCCGGGCGTGACGTCTCCTGTGGGGTAGCGGAAGGCGTTCAAGTGGGCGAATCGGTAGCCCGTGGCGTCGGTGCCTTCGCCCATCAGGCTCAGCGGCATCCCGTCGGCGCGGTAGAGTGTCCGACCGGGGTTCTTGGGGGGCATCGTCATGTCTTGCCCTCCCATGCGCGCTTTGCTCTCGGTTTCCACCGACTCGATCAAAAAGCCGCCATCGGCGCGGACTTCGACGATCTTGACGCGGTACTTGGTGGAGACCGTAGCCTTCTCGCCCGCGAACGTCATCTCGGCGCTGGCCTGGAATCGGAACTCCTGACCGGCTTTGAAGTTGGGCTTGATGACCTGCGGGGCGGGCTGGAGGGCGAGCGCCGTCGCGGCGCACAACAATGCAAGCATGATCCTATCTTACGCTCAGCGCGTGCGCTCGACGCGCACCTTGATGTCCAACTGGCCGACATTGCCGTCGCTTGGGGCGTTCTTGAGGTCGAGATCGGACCGAACGAGCCAGCCGTCGGCTTGGCTGATCCAGATGAACCCGGTTGCGGTCGCTGGGCGCTGGCCCGCCGTCTCGCGGTAGTTCACACGGATCTTGTAGCACTCGACGCCGTTGATGCGTTCCATGCGGTCCACGGTGAACTCGACTCGGGAGCCCACGGTGCCGCGTTGTTGGTCGGCGGCGAAGTCGCGCGTCCACTTGTCGCCCCGCTTCACGTCCTTGTCCGGCGCGATGAACATCGTCATGAGCGCATAGCGGTAGGGCGACGCCACGGCTGCGCTTTGAATGGACAGGATCGTCCCGTCCGCCGCATAGGTGGTCGTCGTCGGGGGTTGCTCGGGGATCGGGACAGGCTCCTGCTGATTGAGCTTGACCGTGGCTGCGGTCACCGTGCTTTCGACCGTGTAGGTGCCATCGGGCGAGACGCGCGTGACGCGTTGGGTGTCTGTGCCCGTGAACACGAGTTTCGCGCCCTGCGACGTGGATTCGCTGTTGATGGTGTACACGAAGTCGTCGCCGACGTTGACTTTGCGCGTGAGGAAGAGGTTGCCGGTGGGCGTGGTCGGGTTGGTGGTGCCGCCGCCCGAGCGGGTCAGCTCGATGTGGATGTCGGCGGGCTCGCCGGCTCGAACGGTGACGACCTTGGTCGCCGTTTCATAGCCTTCGAGCGTGGCGACGACCGTGATGTCCTGCACTCCGGCATCGCCGAGGTTGAGTTCGAACTCGAACGGCGTCACGCGTCCGCCGATCTGCACGTCGTTGACCGTGATCTGCGCGCCTTCTGGAGTGGTGGTGAATTGGACGCGTGTTCGGCCGTTTCGCACTGGGGGCCGCGTGCCTGTGCCCTGGTTCGGGTTGGGTCGGATGGGCGGGATGCCCGTGCCGCCGGAACTCGTGCCGAAGTTCACGCGGGGCGCGCCGACGATCTGGAACGTGGGAATCTGCGATCGGCTGCGCGTGGTGAGGTTTTCATCGCTCCACGTGCGGACGCCGCTCTGAACGTAGGCGGCGAACGCCGCGAAGCTCAACGCCTCGCCTTGGCTGAACGCCGCGCCGCTGAGGGCTTCGACGACGTAATACGCGAAGACGGAGTGGTTGCGCATCGCCGCGTCGTACGATCGCTCGCCTTGAGCGTTCGCGACCATGAAACCGACTCCTGCGTTGCCGAACGAGAGGCTGCGCGAGGCGGCCAGCAGCGATTGCTGAAACGAGGGCGTCAGCAGGTTGTCGTACTGCTCGCGGTTGCGGTCGGGCGAACCCTTGA
>JACFNW010000332.1 GCA_019454665.1 Fimbriimonadaceae bacterium
GACCTTCTCGGGCAACTACAAGTTGCAGTTCGACATGTGGATGAATTACAACGGTGGAGCAGGGGGTGGCTCGGGTTCGACCGAGCACGCGATGTTCGGTATCAACTTGGGCGAAGCCCTGACTTGGAACACGTCGGCTCCGGCGAACTCGGTGTGGTTCTCGGTTTCCGGTGAGGGCGGTTCTTCGGCCACGTCTGCAACCCTCCGCGACTACAACTCCTTTCTGGGCAACACGCTGCAGTTCGGCGATGCCGGCGGATTCGCCGCGACGGGCACCAACCGCGAAGACCACTCGAACGCCTACTATCAGGCGCTCTTCCCAAGCCCCACGTTCCAAACTGCTGGCGCACCCGGCAAGAACTGGGTCACCGTTGAAATCGAGCAGGTCGGTTCCACCACCACGTGGAGCATGAACGGCACGATCATCGCCACCCGAGCCGGTACGCCGTTCACCTCGGGCAACGTCATGATCGGCTACATGGACCAGTTCGCCGGCATCGCCAGCCCTGCTGCGGACAACTTCATGGTCATCGACAACGTTCAGGTCGTCCCTGAGCCCGGCTCGATGATCGCCCTGGCCGCTGGTCTGGGTGCCTTGGCTGCTCGCCGACGCCGACGAAACGCCTAACTCGACGATTTTCCAGCCCCCTGCGGGGGGCTGGCTCCGGACACAACCCAACCAACCAAACAAGCAAACAAATAAACAATCCGAAGCTAGAGAAGTTTCAAAGACAGCGACAACACACTCCATGATATTGCGCGCTCCCGAGATCCGGGAGGGCGCTATTTTTTTGACCCGATATGACAAAGCTCTCCCAAATCGCAGCCGACCTGGACCGCGCCGATCCGCTTCGTCCCTTTCGCGACCGATTCGCATTGCCCGATGGAATCGTGTACCTTGACGGCAACTCCTTGGGCGCGATGCCTGTGGCGGTCCGGTCTGCGATGGACGATTTTCTGCAACGCGAGTGGGGCGACCGATTGATCAGGGGATGGAACGACGGATGGTGGGAACTGCCCACACGGCTCGGCGACCAGATTGGGCGACTCATCGGCGCGAGCCCTGGCGAGACGCTGGTGTGCGACAACACGACCACCAACCTCTACAAGCTCGCCTGGGCCGTCTGCTCCAGCACAACGCGCAACGGACCCATCGTAACCGACGACCAGAACTTTCCGTCGGACCTCTACATCTTGCGCGAGGTCGCCGAGCGCACCGGACGGGAGTTGGTGATCGTCCCCACCGATGGCCTTCAAACGCGGATGAGCGATGTCGAGCCGCACATCGGCGGCGCATCGTTGCTTGCCCTGAGCTTGGTGGCGTTCAAGAGCGGCGCACTCCTCGATGGATCCTCTTGGACCCGGTTCGCCCATGACCGCGGCGTTCCCATCCTCTGGGATCTCAGCCACGCCGTCGGGGTGGTTTCTGTCGCGATGGCCGATTGGCGGGCCGACTTTGCCGTGGGTTGCTGCTACAAGCACCTGCATGGAGGTCCGGGTGCCCCGGCGTTCCTCAGCGTGCGAAGCGATAGGATCGGTCGGCTCCAGAATCCGATTCCCGGCTGGTTCGGGCACGCCGACCCGTTCGCGATGTCGCCTGCCTACGCTCCCGAACCCGGCATCCGCCGCTTCCTCACGGGGTCGCCGCCGATTGCCGCGCTCATGGCGATGACCGCGGGGGTGGATCTGGTCGAGGAGGCGGGCATTCAGGCGATTCGAGCGAAGTCGGAGCGGATGACGGCCTTCGCCGTAGACGCTTGGGAGACCGAACTGCGGCCCCTCGGTTTCGAACTCTCCAGCCCCGCGAATGCGGGCGAGCGAGGATCGCACGTGACGTTGGGGCACCCGTCGGCCCTCGCGATCAGTCGCCGCCTGACCCAACGCGGCGTGATCCCCGACTTCCGCCCACCGAACGGACTGCGGCTTGGCTTCGCGCCGTTGTACAACTCGTACGGGGACATCGTGCGGGGGGTCGAAGCCATCAAGGAAGCAATGGTATCGCACGACGAGGTTGCGGAGCCCCGCGGCCCGGTGACGTGACCGCAATTGACGACGTAGACCTTCCGTGCCACCCACCACGCTCTGCTGGCTCCGCCGCGATCTCAGGCTTTACGACCACGCGGCCCTCGCCGAAGCCTGTTCCCGAGGCGGGCCCGTGGCGGTGCTGTTCGTGTTCGACCGAAACATCTTGGGCGGCCTGAAGGATCGCGACGATCGGCGCGTGACGTTCATCCATCGCTCGCTGGGCGAACTCGACCGACGACTTCAGGGGTATGGTTCGCGATTGGTCGTTCGCGTGGGAGATCCGGTTGAGGTGGTTCCCGCCGTGGCACTTGAGGTGGGTGCCGAAGCGGTGGTCGCGGAGAAGGACTTCGAAGGTTACGCGAAGCGCCGCGATGCCGCCGTTGCCCGCGAACTGGAACTGGTCGGGAAGTCGCTCCTCACGGTCAAGGACCATGTGGTCTTCGAGGGCTCCGAGATTTCGACGGGCGAGGGCGAGCCGTTTCGAGTCTTTACGCCTTACTCCAAGGCTTGGCGGAGGCGATTCGGGCCTGACGACGTTGCCGTTCAAGAGTGGCGGCCCGGTGCGCTCGTTCCCGCGGCCGACCTTCCGGGCGACGACCCGTGGTCGCTGCGCGATCTGGGGTTCCGGGAGTCTGAATTGTGGACCGAAGCGGGCGAGGAAGCCGGTCGCCTGGCGCTGCGCGACTTCGCCACAAACCGAATGGCTGCCTACGCGGGCAACCGCGACTTTCCGGACCTGAACCCCACCTCGGGCCTCTCGGTGCACCTGCGGTTTGGGACGGTATCGGTGCGTGAAGCCGTGCGGACGGCGCTGGAGGTCGGTGGCCCGTCAGCGGAGAAGTGGCTCGACGAACTCATTTGGCGCGAGTTCTACTCGATGATCCTCGACCGCTTTCCACACGTCGAACACACGACGTTCAGGCGGGAGTACCAGGACCTTCTATGGCCGGGGGAACCCGAACACTTCGAGGCATGGTGCGAAGGGCGGACGGGCTATCCGATTGTGGACGCGGCCATGCGATGTCTGGTGCAGACGGGCTGGATGCACAATCGGCTGCGGATGGTTGCCGCTTCGTTCTTGGTCAAGGATTTGTTGCTGGACTATCGCTGGGGCGAGGCGTTCTTCGCCCGGCACTTGCTCGACTTCGACTTAGCTTCGAACAACGGTGGCTGGCAGTGGGCGGCTTCGACTGGGGTGGACGCCCTGCCCACGTTCCGGATCTTCAATCCGGTGCTCCAATCGCGCAAGTTCGACCCGGAGGGGGCGTTCATCCGCAAATGGTGCCCCGAGGTTGCCGACCTTGACTCCAACGCGATTCACGCGCCCTGGGAACACGGGGGGCCAGCGCCGATCGTAGACCACGCGACCCAAAGGCAGCTCGCGTTGAAC
>JACFNW010000333.1 GCA_019454665.1 Fimbriimonadaceae bacterium
AACGGCCAGCCTCTCGCCTTCGCGGGGCTTCCGATAGGGGGTCGGCCCCTGCACCATGCCCTGGTTGACCAACTTAGCGAACGGCTCCTTCACGGGCACCAGCCCGGCATCGAAAAGCACCTTGGTCCAGAACCGCGCATACAGCAGGTGCATCACGGCGTGCTCCGCGCCGCCGACGTAGCAGTCCACGGGCATCCACTCCGCCACCTTGTCCAAGTCCCACGGGGCCTGGTCGTTGTGCGGGTCGCAGAACCGCAGGAAGTACCACGAGGAGCACGCGAAGCCGCCCATGGTGTCCGTTTCGCGGCGGCCCAGGCGACCGTTTGCGTCGGTGACGTTCAGGAACTCGGGAATGTGCGCCAGGGGCGACGAGCCGTCGCCGGCGGGTTGGTAGTTCTCGACGTCGGGCAGTTGCACGGGTAGCAGGTCGTCGGGCACCAGGTGCTCGTCGCCGTCGGCCGTGTACATCACGGGGATCGGGCAGCCCCAGTAGCGCTGGCGGCTGATCAGCCAATCGCGCAGCTTGTACTGCACCTTGCGCTCGCCGATGCCCAGTGCCTCCATCCACTCGCCGAGGGCCGCTTGCCCGTCCTTGACCGACATCCCGCTGTACTCGCCCGAGTTCACCATGACCGCCGCTTCCTTGTCCGTCCAAGGCAACTCGACCGCGCCGCCGCCTGCCGGGGCGATGACCTGCACGATGTCCAGACCGAACTTCTGAGCGAACTCGAAGTCGCGCTCGTCGTGCCCGGGAACCGCCATGATCGCGCCGGTCCCGTAGTTCATCAACACGTAGTCGGCCACGTAGATCGGCACCCGCTTGCCCGTCGCCGGGTTCACGGCATGCGCCCCGCTGAACACGCCGGTCTTCTCGCGGTTCGTGGCTTGGCGATCGGTGTCGCTCAACCGCTTGGCCTGCTCTTGGTAAGCCCTGACCGCCTGGCGATGCTCGTCGGCGACTCGCCCGAGGATGGTTTCCAGCAGCGGATGCTCCGGCGAAACGACGCAGAACGTCACACCGAAGATCGTGTCGCTGCGCGTGGTGAAGACGCGCAGCATCGGCTCCCGCTCCTTGACCACGAACCCCTCGTCATCCTGCGACCCAGGGTCCTCGAACGCGACCTTCATCGAGAACTCGACGCCTTCCGAACGCCCGATCCAGTTCCGCTGCATCTGCTTGATGCCCTCGGGCCAGTCGAGTTCGTCCAGGTCGTCAATAAGCCGCTGCGCGTACTCCGTGATCTTGAAGAACCACTGCGGGATCATCTTCTTCTCGACCACCGAATCGCAACGCCAGCACAGCCCGCCGACCACCTCCTCGTCCGCCAACACGGTCATGCACTGGGGGCACCAGTTGACGCTTGCCAGCCGGCGATAGGCCAGCCCGCGCTCGTACAGCCGCTTGAAGATCCACTGCGTCCAGCGGTAGTAGTCGGGGTCGCTCGATTTGAAGCTCCGCGACCAATCGTAGCTGATCCCCACGAGTTCCATCTGCCGCTGGTAGGTCGCCGCATAGCGTGCGATCATCGGGGCCGGGTGCGTCTGCTTGGCGATCGCCTCGTTTTCGGCGGGCAGACCGAACGCGTCGAAGCCCATGGGGTGCAACACGTTGTAGCCCTGCATGGCCCTCATGCGGCACACCAGGTCGGTGCCGATGTAGTTGCGGCAGTGGCCCACGCTCAGCCCCGCACCGCTGGGATACGGGAAGAAATCCAGCCCGTAGAACTTGGGTCGGCCCGGAAGCTCACGCGTGCGGAACAGGTCGGCTTCTTGCCAACGCTCACGCCACTGGGCCTCGAACGCGGCCGGTTCGTAACGGTCGGGGATGGGTCGGGTCATGGGAAGAGGCTAGTTTACTGGGTCGGCTGCTCGAGGCACCGAGTCGCGGCCCAACCCCGCCAACCCAATCCCGGGCGTTTGAAACCGGCGACCTGCTCGCGCTTCTGATTCATGGAAAGCTTTTCGCCGTTCTACCGAGGTGGTCATGGTCAAGTCGCTTATCGCCGCTGCTCTGATTGGCAGCCTTCTTGTGTCGGTGCCGCCCGCACCCACCCAAAGTCATCGGTTCGTGGACGAGGGCGTGGCCCCCGGGCAACTCGTCGGCTTCGATCGGGAGGGACGCCCCGCGATCCTCTGCCCGCTCGAACAGACGGCGGTCTCAGCCGTCATCGCTGGATTCTCGGCGCGCGTCACGCTCAAGCAGACGTTCACGAATCCCACCAACGAGCCGATCGAGGCCGTCTACACGTTCCCACTGCCCGAAGACGGAGCCGTGGACCAGATGAGGATGAAGGTCGGCGACCGCGTGATCGAAGCCGAAATCAAGCGGCGGGACGAGGCTCGGGCGATCTATGAGGAAGCCAAAGCGGCCGGGAGCATCGCCGCCCTATTGGACCAAGAGCGGCCCAACGTGTTCACCCAATCCGTGAGCAACATCATGCCCAAGGCCAAGGTGGAAGTCGAGATCAGCTACGTCCACAGGGTGAGGTACGAGGACGGTCAATTCGAGTTCGTCTACCCAATGGTGGTCGGCCCCCGGAACGCGATGCAGGCCCAAGACCCTGAGAAGATCACGCCGCCGACCTTGCCTCCCAACGTCCGCAGCGGCAGCAGCATCTCCCTGAACGTCGCCGTGCAGGCCGGCACTCCAGTGGCAGCGGTGACTTCAGTGCTCCACGAAGTCGATGTCCGAAGGCAGGGACGGGATCGATTCTCGGTCAACCTCAAGCGCAAGGACGAGATGCCCAACAAGGACTTTGTGTTGCGCTACCGAGTAGCCAACGACGAGGTGCAAAGCTCGTTTGTGGCAGACTGGGACCCCAAGCGCAAGATGGGATACTTCAACCTGATCCTGCTGCCGCCCGTCGAGCCGCGACCAGAGCAGATCACGGCCAAGGAAGTTTGGTTCGTCATCGATCAGAGCGGCAGCCAAAAGGGCTTTCCAATCGAGAAGTCGAAGGAACTGACGCTGAAGATGCTCCAGCGGGCAAACCCTGGGGATCGGTTCAATGTAATGGGGTTTTCGACGGGCCAGAACCTGCTTTGGCCCGAAGCCCGGCCCGTGACCGACGAGAACCTCGCAGAAGCGAAACGATTCGTTGAGGCGATCCAAGCCGGTGGAGGCACCAACATCCTCGAAGCCGTCAAGAGCGTGCTACCCGAGGGCGAAGCGCAGCAGGGGAAGCGACTCGTTGTGCTCAACACCGACGGCTACATCGGCAACGAAGCCGAGATCCTGGATGCGATCAAACAGCGGATCCGTAAGAGCAGAATCTTCACGTTCGGCATTGGCAACTCCGTAAATCGCGCCATCATCAACGGGATGAGTCTCGTTGGACGCGGCGCTGCCGAGGTGGTCATGCTTCCTGAGAAGGCCGATGCCGCCTTAGAGCGCTTCCTGCAAAG
>JACFNW010000334.1 GCA_019454665.1 Fimbriimonadaceae bacterium
TGGTGCGCCTTGTGCACCACCCCCATCCCGCCCGAACCGATCTTCTCGCCCAGAATGTAGTTGTTCAATCGAGCTTGACTCCGTTGTTCGCCGCTTCAGTGCGGACCGCTGCCGCCGATTCGGGTTTGCCGTCTCGCTCGAACATCTGGATCAGCCGCTTGTAGCCGTGCGCGAACTTGGGATTGATCTTCAGGGCCTCCCGCATCTTGGCCTCGGCCTCCGCGGGTTTCTGGCGTCGGATGGATAGGAACTGCCCATATTCGCACAGAGCCATGATGTCGTTGGACAGTTCCAGGGACCTTTGGTAAGCGGCCTCGGCCGCATCGTGGTCGCCTTTCGCTTCGAAGGTATAGGCCAAATAGAGCCTGGCGGTGCTCGTTTCCTCATGCCGGATGGACTCCCTCAAGGCCTCCTCCGCGCGTCCGTACTCGCCGTTCCGATAGAGCGCATAGCCGAGCTCGTTGCGGTAAGCGGTCGAGGTCGGATCGTGGTTCGCGATCGCCTCCTCCAATTGGGCGATGGCTTCTTTGAACTTCCCTTGATCCCGAAGCATCCTCGCGAGAGCCCAATGGGGGTTTCCCGTGTGATTGTCCATCTCGATCGCCCGGAGGTAGTGCGCCTCGGCTTTGGCCGGGTCGCTGGCGCGGTGCTGGTAGTAATCTCCAAGCCACTCAAGGACGTTGGGATTCTTGGGGTCGTGTTCCTGGGCGAGTTCGAACCACCGCTGGGCCTCGGTGACTCGGGCCGGGGCGAAGTAGAAGGCGATCCCGATCGAAAGCGCACTTGCTTTGGGCGCGGGATGGGCAGCGGCGGCGACCAGCGCGCGATCGGCTTCCGCCAACCGGTCGAGCCGGATGAGGCACAGCGCCCGCAGGGTGTGCGCCTCGCAGAACTCCTCGCTTTGCCCGGTCATGCGTTGGCTCAGCGCCTCGTCGAGCTTCGCCAGAGCCTCGCCATACGCTGCCGTGTGGTAATCCGACCATGCACCGGACAATCGAACGCGCACCTCGCCCAGCGTCTTCTCGCGCTCGAAGTCGTGCCCGCACTTGGAACAGAACCGGGACTTGGGGCCCCGCGTCCCACAAGTCGGACACTCGACCAACGCCGAGGGAGGAGGAGTGGGCGGCTCGCTCTTGGTTTGCTTGAGGGGCTTGCCGCACGAGGTGCAGAACTTGCCCTGTGCCACCAGCTTTTTGCACGAGGGGCAGGTCACCTTCTTGGTTTGCCCCTGAGCGAGGTCCATCATGGGTGCAACCTTGGGCGCGGGCGCGGCCGAGCCCTGAAGTCCGAGGAGCATCGCGGTGCCAAGAACCCAGATCATGGACTCTTAGGATACAACTTCGGGTGCAGGAACACAACCCAATCCGTCGTATTCAGTTCTCCGTCACGTTTGGATGGTGATCATGAGGACCACAATCGGCATCCCAGAGTCGTTCCTTGGAGTGCTCGTCCTGCTTGGTTGGGCGAGTTCGACCCTTGCACAAGCGGCTCCCGAGACCTCGAAGATGCGGGTCCAGCCCCAGCGCCAGGACAACTTGCTGCACGTCTACGTTTCGCCCCACCTTGGGGGCCGGTTCCTGAGCGGCATTCCGCGCGAGAAATTTCGGGTCGCCATCAACGGCCAGCCTGCCGAGATCGTCTCCTTCTCGGACGAGGGCTTCAACAAGCACCGGAAGTTCGCGGCGGTGATCGTGTTGGACGTGCAGCGCGACGACGCCTTCGAGACGCGAAAGCAACTCGCCGCAGGGATCGCGCACATGACGTCGGCGAAGGATTACGAGCTGGTCCACCTGATTCTCGCCACGCCATCTGGAATGCGGGCGGGAGGCGAGTGGACCAACGCCCTGACCGCCGCCCAGGCGATCCGCGCCCTGCAACCCGAGGCGGGCGCTGAGAGCCAAGTGATCGAGGCGACGGGTGCCGCCCTGAGCCGAGCCTACGAACTGGACAAGTTCCGGCCTGCAGTGTTCGTGATTTCCGGGCCCTCGAGTCGTGCGGGGTCCATCTCGCGGCGAGGCGCCGAAGACGTGCCCATCTACCTGTTCCAATCGGGCAAGTCGTCCAACGCGCTCCTTGAGTCGCATGCCACGACTTCGCGCGGCGCGAGCCGCCCAACGCCGAGCGAGAGCCAGCTGGACTCGGTTTCGCGAGAGATCGTGTCCGAGGCCCGAAAGCGACTCTCCGACCAGTATGTGTTTGCGGTCAAGGCCGCCGGGGGAATTCCGTTTTACTACAAGGTGACCGTGACGTACCCCACCGGGGACAAGAGCGAGGAGACCCTCTCCGACGAGTCCATTCCCCGTTGGATGGTGCTCACCCCGGCCATCTCCTTGGTGGCCCTGGTCGTCCTCGGTTCGATCATGTTCGCCAGCTATCGGCGGGTTCTCGGCAAGCTGAAAGCGGGTGCCCTCGACCTGTCGCAGCCCATCCCCGAACAACTTCACCCGGGCGTCACCCACGGCCTCAGCGAGAAGATCCAGTTGGCGGCGGACCGGGTCACCGTCCGGCTGATGAGAATGGACTCCGCGCCGGTGACCACACCCAACGCCAGCCAAGACGAGCCCACGAAAGCCAGCGACGACGAAGCCACGATCGCCCGCGCGCCGGCCCAAAGCACCTTTTCCGTGGTGGGCGAGTTGGCGCCCGGGCAACCGATCCGCTTCGAGGTCAAGGACTCCGTCACGGTTGGTCGCGGGTCGTGCGAATTGGTATTGCCCGACCAGTCGGTCTCGCGCAAACACGGGCGTCTCTATATGGAAGCGGGTCAACCGATGGTCGAGGACACGGGCAGCACCAATGGCACGCGCGTGAACGGCGTCGCGGTCACCGGGCCGACGCGTTTGAAGAAAGGCGACGTCGTGGAGTTCGGCGACATTCGGCTCACGGTAGAGTTGGGTGGTCAGCCGCCAGCTGGTCCCGGCGACACCGTCCGGAGGTAGCGATGCCCAAGAGCGAAGCACAGTTCAAACCACCAAGGTTCCGCGACTTCGACCCCGGCGACCGGCCCAAGGCGCACGAGTGGGTAAGAGTGAGCGGCATTTCCGTGCCTGTGGCCAAACCGCGACCGAACCGAGCGGGGCTGGTCGCCGCCCTCGTCGTCGGTGTTGCGGCGATCGCCGCCAGTGCGTTTTTCCTGCGCCCACGGCCTGCGGGTGTGCCAGCCATTCCTGCAGTCGTGACCGACTACGTGCTCGAGGCCGAGTCCGAGGGAACGGTGTACGACAGCGCCACGACCCAACTCAAGCTCAAGGGTAAGCTCCAAGCCGAGGGCGGCAACTTCGACGCGCAACCCACACACCGCTTCGAGTTGTTGGGCTCGAAGGCAACGGCCGCCAAAGTCGAGTGGAAGAAGCTGAAGGACGACCTGTACGCGTTTGAGGCGACCTGCGCCCCT
>JACFNW010000335.1 GCA_019454665.1 Fimbriimonadaceae bacterium
TGGTCACGCGGCCAATCGGCTCGTGGACGCACCCGTCGCCCAGCGACTTGGAGGTTCGGTCGAACTCTTGCGAATCGGCGTAATGGCGACCGTTGACCAAGTCCCATCGGCGGGTGCCATGGGAGCCGACGACTTCCAAGCTCGCGCCCAGAGTCGCCGGTGCTTCGTACTCGCGCCCGGCCCACAAGCCGAACACGCCGATCAGGTCCACGCGGCGGATGTCGCTGCTGTGCCCCGCGAGCGGGACTTCCAGCGAGAACGGCATGGAGCGCCAGGGGTGGGCGCGGCCGGGGCCTCCGTTGCTGCGCCAACCCTGGACTTCCTCGTCGTCAATCGTGGCGACCACGGGGCGGTCGAGCACCGGGAGGGGGCACTCGATTTCGGCCAGACGTTTCGAAGCGGGCGCTTTCTTGCGGGGCAAACTAGGGCTTCAGTTCGACGGCGACGTGGGGCAGGTGCCCGAACAACGAGACGCGCAGACCCTTCACCTTGGGCTGGATCAGCTCGATGTCCCGCTGGAAGTAGATCGGGATCCAGGGCCCCTCGTTCAGCACGATGTCCTCGGCTTGCGCGTAGAGCGCCAGGCGCTTGGCTTCGTTCTGCTCCACATCGGCCTCCTTGACCAGAGCGTCGAACTGCGGGTTGCTGTAGCCCATCTTGTTCTCCGGCCCGTACGGATACGTTGCCAGCATGAAGCTGAGGAAGTTCTCGGGGTCCAGATAGTCCGCGCCCCACCTCATGTGGAAGAACTGCAGGTCGAACGAGTCCTGACGCTCCAGATACGCCCGCCACTCCATGGTGCGCTGGGTGATCTTGACGCCGAGGTTCTTCTGCAGCTGGGTCGCCACCGCTTCGGCGACGACGCGCACGTCGGGCCGATCCTCGCGGTAGGTCAATTCCAGCGGGGGCATTCCCTGTCCGCCGGGGTAGCCGGCGGCGGCGAGCAACTCGGCGGCCTTCTTGGGATCGTACGGCAACGGCTTCGCTTCGGGCCGGTAGCCCAGCACGCCCTTGGGGACAATCGAGTTGGCGAGCGTATTCACTCCCCCCAACACCTCGTTGACGATCTGCTCGCGATCAATCGCCATGTGGAACGCTTGCCGGACGCGCACGTCCTTGAACGGCTCGTACTTGATCGGGGCGAGACCGACGTACCACGTGGCCGCTCGATCGAAGTAGTGGACGTGGTCCTTGATCTTGGGATCGGCCAACACGGCTGCCAAATCCTGCCGCTCCAGCATGACCAGATCCACTTCGCCGCTCTTGTACTTGTTGAAGCGGGTGGCGGGGTCCTTGATGACGGGTCGCTCGATCTTGTCCACCTTGGGTGCGCCCCCGTGGTAGTCCTTGTTGGCGGTCATCACGAACAGCTGTTCGGGCACGAACGACTCGGCCTTGAACGGCCCCGTGCCCACCATGTCCTTGACATCGCGAATCTCGACCGGGCCTACCGAGTCCTTGGGCAGCACGAAGAACGCGGCATACGTCATCTTGCCCAGGATGTAGGGCCGGGGCTTGTCTATCTGCACGGTCAGCGTGTGATCGTCCACCACTTGGACGCCGCTGATCGAATCCGCCTTGCCCTCCACGTACTCCTTGGAGCCCACGATCTCGGCCATGTACTGGCCCGCCGTCGGGGAGCCCAACTCGGGGTGACAGGCACGCTCCCAGCTCCACTTGACGTCGTGGGCCGTGAACGGCGCCCCGTTGTGGAACTTGACGCCCTTTCGAAGGAAGAACGTGAACGTCATGCCGTCGTCGGAGACTTCCCACCGCTCGGCCAGTTGGCCAACGACGCGGTTGTCGGTGCCCCAAGCGACCAACCCTTCGAATATCTGTTGGAGGAGGTCAATCGTGTCGCCATCGCGGACCATGCCGGGATCGAGCGTGGTCGGGTTCGTGACGATGGGGTAGCGGAACGTGTTCTCCTTGCCCGCGCTCGCGCGCTCGGAGAACCCGCCCTGACATCCGGCCAGGAGTCCCAGAGCGGCAATGGCCAAAGTCGGCAAGAGGAGGCGACGCAACATCGCTTCAGTATAGACTTTGCAGGTCGCACGATTCGCCGAACCCAAGATTCCCGATGGCTTGCCGCAACCGCCCGCTTGGTTGCTCGGCGACGGCCCGGACCGAGACGTCGTCTTGAGTTCGCGGGTGCGCGTCATGCGCAATTTGGCGGGTCACCGGTTCCCACACAAGATGGACGAGCCCGAACGCGTGGCCGTTTGCGAGCGTATCGCGCAAGCGTTGAACGATCGTTGCCCCGTCGCCTTGCCCGATGCCGATTTCGATGCCAATGTCGCCTGGCGGCTGATCCCGGCTCACTTCAGGGGCAACACGCCTGGGCGCGGCGTGTTTGCGGACGGGGCTCGGTCGTTGGTCTGCCTGCTCAACGAAGAGGATCACGTGCGCGTGCAAGCCATCGAGCCGGGGTTGCGGCTGGACCGGGCCTCCTCGCGTGCCTCGGAAGCCGTCGAATCGCTCGGAGCCGCCTTGACGTGGGCCTGGTCTCCCGAACTCGGTCATCTGGGGGCGAGCCCGTTCAACTGCGGCACGGGGAGGCGGCGCGGTGTGCTGCTGCATCTTGTGGGTTTGCAGGCGTGCCGCAGGTTGGGGGCCCTGGTGCAAGCGGTGGCGGCACAGGGATTCGTGGCGCGCGGAGCGTTCGGCGAGGCCAGCAAGGTGGTGGGTGCGCTGTTGCAGGTGAGCGACGTGCGCGAGCGGCCCGAGGAGTTCGATGCGCTGGTGCGCTCCATTGTCGGCCGCGAACGGGTCGCGCGAGTTCAGGCGGCGCAACGGCTCGAAGACCTTGCGGCCAAAGCAGCAGACTCGCTGAGAAGCCACCACATGCTCTCGTTGCCCGACGCCTTGGCCATTCTGAGCCTGGCCCGGTGGCAAACCTCGGCGCAGGGGTGCGAGCCGCTGTGTGCGGTGGACTTGCTGCTGGGCGGCTGCGAGCCGACCGCGAACGCCCAAGACCGCGCCGCCGCTCGGCGACGGTGTCAGTTCTTGCGGGCGGCCTTGCTGTAGCGGCTACTTGAGCGGCCCGAAGATCGGCGCGGCCAACACCCGGGCGAAGAGGGCCACCTGGCTCCTCCGCTCTTGCCGCAGCCCGGATGCCAGGGCGATCAGACTCCAAACCACCAACCGCAACAGGGCCCCCAGACGATCGAGGACCAAGCACAACGCCCAAGCCGCCCATCCGTGGTGCAGCCGGAAGTAGAGTTCCTTGCCGTGGTTGTAACGGGCCACGGCCCGCCAACGGTTCTGCGAGCTCGACGACCCAAGGTCGTGCACGACCGACAGGCTCGGAACGTAGAGGATGCGGCCACGCTTCCTCAGCCGCCGGCAGAGATCGGTGTCCTCGCAGTAAAGGAAAAACCGCTCGTCAAAGCG
>JACFNW010000336.1 GCA_019454665.1 Fimbriimonadaceae bacterium
ACGATCGCGGGATGCTCGGGTGGGCCGTATCCGGCGTGGACCCTTCGACCGAAGGCATCGCCCGTGCGAAGGAGCACTACCCGCACCTGAGTCTGCACCAGGGCTCGGCCTATGACGATCTCGCGGCGCTCTACGGCCAGTTCCCGGTCGTGACGAGCCTGGAAGTCGTCGAGCACGTCTATGACCCGCGACGCTACGCCGCCACCTTGTTCGCGCTCGTGCAGCCGGGCGGCACGGCCATCGTGTCCACGCCTTACCACGGCTACTGGAAGAATCTCGCGCTGGCGATCACCGGCCGCATGGACGCGCACTTCACCGCGCTCTGGGATCACGGGCACATCAAGTTCTGGTCGATCCGCACGCTCTCGGAGTTGCTGCGCGAGGCGGGTTTCGCCGATATCCGTTTCGAGCGCGTCGGGCGGGTGCCGGCGCTGGCCAAGTCGATGATCGCCATTGCCCGGAGGCCATGAATGCTGACCACCGAGACCAATAACCGCTCGGTATCTGCCGCTACAGGGGAGTATCTCGTTCTTGGAGAACTTCTCAAACGGAATGTCGAGGCATACCTTGCCCATGGTGAAACCCAAAAGGGTTGGGATGTCGTGGTTATCGACAGCTCCGGCGCGAAGCGCGTTCAGGTCAAGACAATAGACTGGCCAAGACAGCTTGCAGTCAACGGAACGCTGACCGAAGGCTTCGACTATCTGGTTGTAGTCCTCCTCGACCGAGAGAATCCGCGAAGCAGATTTTTCATATTCTCGTGCGACGAACTCGGGTCGTTCCTTTCCGCACCTAACGAGAGCCGTGCTGGCGGGAAGCGAACGCTGACTATGAGCAGGAAATCCATGTCGGGTCATCTGAGCGTCTACGAAGACAACTGGAAGGCCATTCTTCAGAAACCGCCTGTTCCACCCAAGTGATTAAGACGTGATTCCATGCGCATCTACAACCCTCGCAAACGCATCCTCGTCACCGGCGGTGCCGGTTTTTTGGGATCTCATCTGATCGACCGCCTGCTCGAACGCGGTGACGAAGTCGTCTGCGCGGACAATTTGTTCACCGGCACCAAGGACAATGTCGAACATTTGCATTCGAATCCACGATTCGAGTTCATGCGGCACGACATTACCTTCCCCCTGTACGTCGAAGTCGATCAGGTCTACAACCTCGCCTGCCCGGCAAGCCCTATCCACTACCAGCACGATCCGGTCCAGACGACGAAGACCAGCGTGCATGGGGCGATCAACATGCTTGGCCTCGCAAAACGGGTGAGGGCCCGGATTTTCCAGGCGAGCACGAGCGAGGTGTATGGCGACCCTGCCGTGCATCCGCAGACAGAGAGCTACTGGGGCAACGTGAACCCGATCGGGCCTCGCAGTTGCTACGACGAAGGCAAGCGCTGTGCGGAGACGCTCTTCTTCGACTACCACCGCCAGCATCGCCTCGATATCAGGGTTGCGCGCATCTTCAATACCTACGGTCCGCGCATGCATCCGAACGACGGGCGCGTGGTCAGCAACTTCATCGTCCAGGCGCTCAAGGGCGAAGACATCACGCTTTACGGAGATGGCCTGCAGACGCGCAGCTTCTGCTATGTGGACGACTTGATCGAGGGAATCATCCGCTTCATGGACCTCGAGCCTGCGTTCGCCGGGCCGATGAATCTCGGTAACCCCGACGAGTTCACTATTCGGCAGCTTGCCGAGACGATCGTGGAACTCACCGGTTCGCGCTCGAAGCTGGTCTTTCGCCCGCTGCCGGCCGACGATCCAATGCAGCGCAAGCCCGATATCACGCTGGCCCGCGAACGCCTGCAATGGGATCCGAAGACAAGGCTGGAAGAAGGCTTGAAGAGCACGATCGCTTACTTCGACCAGTTACTCTCTTCGGCACCATGAGCATCGGGACGACCGTTGGCCGGCTGCCGATCACGGTCTTGCTGGCTGTAAAGAACGAGGCGGCCAATCTTCCCCGGTGCCTCGGTGCGTTGCGCCCGGCCGAACGGGTCGTTGTTCTCGATTCCCACAGCACGGACGAGACCCCCGAAATCGCAAGGCGCTTCGGTGCCGAAGTCGTTCAGTTCACCTATGGCGGTGGATACCCGAAGAAGCGGCAGTGGGCGCTGGAGAACCTGTCGCTTTCCACGCCATGGGTGCTGCTCCTCGACGCCGACGAGGTCGTGCCTGACGCACTATGGGTCGAGATCGCGCAGGCGATCGCCGGAGATCCCCGGGAAGCAGCATTCATGGTCACGAAAGGCTTTCATTTTCTCGGCCGGCCGATGCAGTACGGAGGCTTCTCTCATGCGGCGGTCTTGTTGTTCAGGGCCGGCCGGGCGCGCTTCGAGCGACTCTTCGATGATGTGAGCGACGGCCTCGACATGGAGATCCACGAGCGGGTGGTCGTGGACGGTCCGATCGGACGCATCACGACACCCCTGATTCATGAAGATTTCAAGGGTCTCGAAGCGTACATAGCGCGCCACAACAGGTATTCGACATGGGAGGCCCGGTTGCGCCATCGCTACCTGTCGACAGGTCGGTACGGCGAAGAGACCATCAAGCCCCGGTTTCTCGGAAACTCGCAAGAGAGACGGCGCGCAATCAAGAGCCTGATCGTTCGAATGCCCTTCGAGCACTGGCTCTGGTTCGCATACCACTACTTCTTCAGACTGGGGCTCCTCGAAGGCAGACCAGGGCTGATCGCGTGCCAGATTCGGGCGAGCTATATCGCCCAGGTCAGGGCGAAAATGTACGAGCTGGGGCGGTCTCGCGAGCGCAGGGATTGAGTGCCGACGCACATCTGGCGGTGGAAGGAAGACTGATCATTTCAGCATATTGAACCGTGGAATCGGCAACCAGCACAACCCTCATGCAGGCATACGAACTCTTCGAAGTACTCGCCGAGAGGACGTGGCGATCGATTAAACGTTTCGGTAGAAACCGAATCCACTTCGGCGAGGATACGATTACATCGCTCAATCTCGATGCCTTGGCATCTGCGAGACCAACCTTTGTGTTTGCTGAAGACACACGGGCAGCTGAATCGACCAAGGGTTGCGACTTCGAGCTCTGGATTGGCGCAGGTTCAATCGGCTGGCGCCGTTACGCGGTTCAAGCCAAGAAGGGTCAGTTCAGTAGCGGCAGATACGGCTCTCTGGCGCACGAAGTCGGAGGAACGCCGCAGATCGAGCTTCTGGAAAGATACGCTACCGCAAATCGCGCACTGCCAATCTACTGCTTCTACAACTGGTCTGATCGGCCGTATCGATGGAATTGCTCTCTTCCGGATTGCGCCGAGCAACTTGGTTGTTCGGTTGCCCCGCTCCCTGTTGTTCGGAGGGCGCTTGAGTGGCGCGGCGGGAGGACCTTCGACTTTCTCCACTCA
>JACFNW010000337.1 GCA_019454665.1 Fimbriimonadaceae bacterium
AAGAAGGTGGTCGCCACGGGCGGCACCTATCGGGCGCTTTGCGAAGCGGGCATCGCGTGCGAGGTCGTCTCGAAGATTTCGCAGGGCTCTCCCAATCTGCTCGACCTCATCCTGAGCGGCGGCGTGAGCATGATGATCAACACGCCGGGCGTGGACAAGGAGGCCGAGGTGGAGGCTGCGCGCATTCGGCGGGCTTGCATCGAGACGGGCGTGCCATGCGTCACCTCGATTGACACGGCGATGGCCATTGCGCGTGCGGTGGACCTGTACCAAGACCCGGCGCAGAGCCAGTGCCTTCGGTTGCAGGAGTACTTCCACGCTCCCGCCAAGGCGTGACCGAGGTCCCACCGCTTGGCAGGGCCGGCGCGAAAAGGGTATAGTTGACCTTCGAGTCGCGGGGTGGAGCAGTCTGGTAGCTCGTCGGGCTCATAACCCGGAGGTCGTAGGTTCAAATCCTGCCCCCGCACCCAGATTCAAAGGCCGCCTTCGGGCGGCCTTTTCGCTTTCTAACCCGCCGCCGAGTCCATGAGGTCGAGCAGCCGTTCCAAATCGGAGGCTTGGGTGGCGTAGTGCGTCACGCAGGCTCGAATCCCCTTGCGCCCTCCTCCGAGCGGGACGAGCGACACCCAAGCGTCGTTGTGCGCGTAGATGCGCTCCAGCCAGGTTTCGTACGGAATGCTAGCCCGGGCTTGGTCAACACGACCAGGGCCAGCGGCGAGTGGGCTTCGACCCGGTAGCCGCGCTCCAGCGCCAAATGCTCCAGACGATCGGCCAGAGCGCACTGCCGTTCGATGTGCTCGGCCAAGCCCCGCAGGCCAAGGTTGGCCAACGCCGAGAACACCTTGAGCCCGATGAATCGGCGCGACCATTGCATCGTCGAGGTGTACGGGTCGGGCATTTCGGCACGACGGGGCGGCATGTAAACGGCGTCCACACCAAACGCCTCTTGGCAAGCTTCGGCGTGACGGCAGAAGAACATGCCGGCCCCCATCGGGACGCTCAACCACTTGTGGGCGTCCAGGGTCACGCTGTCGGCGCGTTCGATGCCCTCGAACAGGGGCTCGAGTCGGGGCGAGACAATGCCCGCACCTCCCCAGGCCGCGTCCACGTGGAACCACAGGTCTTCGGCCGCGCAAAAGCTCGCCAGGTCGGGCAAGGGGTCGATCGCGCCGAAGGCAGTCGTGCCCGCAGTGCCCACAACGATGAACGGTCGCAAGCCCCTGGCACGATCGTGGTCCACTGCGTTGCGGAGTGCTTCGACATCCATGCGTCGGTCCGAATCGGTAGGAACGCGAACCAGCGCCTCTCGTCCCAGCCCGCAGAACTTGACGATCTTCGCGAAGCTGTCGTGGGCGTGCTCGGAAACATAGCACCGCGCCCCCTGGGTCTCGCCGTCCGCGAACCCCTGCAGACGGGAGATCGCTGCCGCGAGCACGCCGCTGTGGTTGGCTTCCGCGCCGCCCGAGGTGAAGTTGGCGACGTCGGCCCCCGGCGTGTGGCCGAGCAAGCGCTGGAAGACGGCCAGCGTGTGCCGCTCGATGGTCAACGCCCCGAACGCGTGGGAGGCGGCAGCCAACTGCGGGTTGAACCCGGCGACCATCGCGTCCGCGGCAACGGTGATCGGGTGCGTGCTGGGGTTGAACAAGCCGAAGTAGCGGGGGTGGGTCGTGTGGACGTTGCCCAACTGTAGATGCTCCGCGATCCAAGGCAGCAGCTCTTCTGCCTGGGTGGGCTCGGCGAAGTCGAACGGCGTCAGCCGGGCCTCCAGCTCGGCGACGCTTGCCCTGGGCAAGACATTCGGGGCGGTCGCTCGGTGCTGCTCGATGAGCCCGGCGGCGAGATGCAGAAGCGACGCGTGGAAGTCGCTCACGGGACCGGCCACCGCACGACGTTGTCTATGGGTTTCATGACGTTCGAACCTTGTACGATCCGCCAGCGCTTTGCGTCGCAACGAAAGACCCAAGCGCCGTCGGTCTGGGTCGCTTCGAGGGTCGCTGCGAGTTCACCGTCGGCGTTGAACACTGGGGTGGTACCCGGTGCGGGATCGCCGAAGACATGGAACGCGACGTCTTCCCAGAACCGCTCGGAGTCGGACATCGGAATGATCGCGCCCTCTTTCACCAAGAGAGGAAGCGTGTGGAAGCCGTGCGTTTCCTTTCGCCAGCCGGGGCCGCCGAGCGTCTCGCTTGTCAGGAGATTGAACCAGGTTCCTTCAGGGACGTAGAACTCCACGTCGCTCTCGTGGAAGACGGGCGCGACGAGCAGGGAAGAGCCGAGCATGTACTGCCGGTCGAGGGTGTGGCACGCCGGGTCGTCGGGGAACTCGAACATCGTGGGACGCATCATGGGGACGCCCTCTTCGTGCGCTTCCACGGCGCATGCGTAGAGGTACGGCATGAGTCGGCGCTTGAGAAGGCTGAACTCGCGTAGCACGTCCACAGCTTCGTCGTCGTAAAGCCACGGCACGCGGTACGAGGAACTGCCGTGCAACCGGCTGTGAGAGCTGAGGAGACCGAACTGAACCCACCGCTTGTAGAGCGAGGCGGGCGGGAGTCCTTCGAAGCCCCCGATGTCGTGGCTCCAGAACCCGAACCCGCACAATCCCAACGAGAGGCCGCCTCGAAGGCTCTCGGCCATGGCCTCGAAGTCGGACCAACAGTCGCCGCCCCAGTGGACGGGGAACTTCTGGCCGCCGACCGTGGCCGATCGCGCGAAAAGCACGGCCTCGCCATGACCCCGCTTGCGCTCTAGGAGCTCGAACACAGTCTGGTTGTAGCGCTGTGTGTAGAAGTTGTGCATCCGTTCGGGGTCCGAACCATCTTGGTAAACGACATCCGTCGGGATACGCTCGCCGAAGTCGGTTTTGAGGGCGTCTACGCCAGTGTCGAGCAACGCTTCCAGGTGTCCGGCGAACCACGCGCAGGCGTCGGGGTTGGTGAAGTCCACCAAGGCCATGCCGGGCTGCCACAGGTCCCACTGCCACACGTCACCGTTCGGCTTCCGAACGAGATAGCCGCCTTCCTTGCCCTCGGCGAACAGGCGCGAGGCTTGGGCGATGTAGGGGTTGATCCACACCGAGACCTTGAGCCCCCGCGCGTGGAGCCGATCGAGCAACCCCTTGGGGTCGGGAAAGACGTTCGGGTCCCAAACTAAATCGGTCCACCGGAAGCCCCGCATCCAGAAGCAATCGAAGTGGAACACTCTCAGGGGGATGCCGCGATCTTCCCTCCCTTGGATGAACGACGTCACGGTCGCTTCGTCGTAGTCCGTGGTGAAGCTGGTCGAGAGCCACAGCCCGAACGACCACGCGGGCGGAAGTGCCGGGCGGCCCAGGAGCGCCGTGTACTTGCGCAGGACCTCATTGGGAGTCGGGCCGTAGATGACG
>JACFNW010000338.1 GCA_019454665.1 Fimbriimonadaceae bacterium
TGCTTCGCCGCGAACTCGCCCCGGTGCTGGGAGCGGTGTAGCGTAAGAGTAACAATCTCGTAACGTACGGCGTTTGGCAAGCGTATGATGTGCAAACAGCCATGACCGCCGTCGCCGCTCCCACCCTCGAACCCGCTGCGGAACTCCTCGGCCACGAGGCGCCGATCCGCGCGATGGCCTTTCAGGGCGTCCTCGCCGCGACCGCCGACATGGACATGCGCGTGACAGCGCACCGGGAAGGGCGGGCCGTGCGGACGTGGGACGTCTCCAGCAAGCACTCGAGGGGCCGCGCCGTGGACCGCATGCGCGCCATCTCCTTCGATGGATTGGGCCGCATCTGGGTCGCAGCGGGCCGCTACCTTTGGTGCCTGGACCCCGACAGCGACGAACCCGTGTTCAGGTATCAGGCGCCCAACTTCCTCACGTTCTTGGTGAACAGCCCGGTGGCCGTGGCGGGGCTGCGCGACGGCTCCTGTCTGGCCTCGTTCGAAGACGGCACGGTGAAAGTGTTCGGCCCGAGCGGCTGGCGCGTGGCTTCCAAACGCGACAACGACGCGCCGAACTGGATGGAGACGCTCGCCGACGGCGAGACGGTGGTCGGCGCGGACGCGTTCTCGTGGAGCGTGTGGCACCGGGGACACAAGGAGCGGGCAACCCGCGCCGAGGACCACGTTTACGGCATGGCCGCCGACCCCGTTGCGGGCACGGTCGCCCTGTGGACGGCTTCGGGAGTGGTGATTGGGAGTGTTTCGGGCGAGTTGTCGCCTTGCTTCGCCACCGATCGGGGCCTGCCGGCACTGGCGATGGGCTCGGGCCTGGTGGCGACGACGGGGGTGGCCGGGGTCTCGCTGCATCGTCTTTCGGGCGAGTTGGTCGCGGTCGCGCCGATCGCGGCTTCCGAGTCGCTCCGTCCCCGGGACGCCGAGCAGGGCGAACCCGAACACCACCGCCCCACCGCCGTTCGCCTTCACGAAGGACGGCTCTGGGTGGGCGTGTCGAACGGTCAGGTGATCGGTTTCGACCTGCCCTGACTATCGGAGCGGGGGGCATTCTCGTATGCCCGCGATAGGAAAAGATGGTAGCATTCTGGAATGTTTGGGGTCGTTTCTTTCTCCGTAGCACTGACTTTGGACCGGACGAACGAGCAGGATCCGGAAGGTGACTCTTGACCGCTTGGGCCCTCCTCTACGGCTGGGTCCAGCTGGCCTCTCTGGCGTTCCAGAGCACGGACGAGTTGGTCCAGACTCTGGTCCTTGCACCCTCAGAGCACGCTGAAGTCGCACGATCTCTCGTCGAGGTATCTCCAAGATCGCGGCTTGTCGAGTTGGCCAAAGAGAACGGGTTCGACGTGCTCAAGGACAACGGCCCTGTATTCCTGGTTCATCGGAACTTCCTTTCCAGCGGCGATCTGGCCTTTGCCTTGGAAGTCGCTAGCCTCTTGAAGGATTACGAGCCCGGCACTCCTTTGAGCATCGAGGCTTTTCCAAAGGCTGTTCGCGATCGCTTGGAGTCGAGGCTCTCGAAAGCCTATGAGCACATGACGGGCAAGAAGCCAGCCGGTCTGCCCTTGTTCGCCGCAGAGCCCTTTCCCTACCTGAGCGTCAGTTCGGAAAATGGGGATCCGATAAGGACCTACCTGGGGACGCGCAGCTTTGTGCCCGGCTACCGGGCCCCCATACTCCACCCAGAGAACGAAGGTTTTGTAGCTCAAGCGATCAAACCGCTGGCTGCGCCAGGAACGGTGAGCATATGGTCCCCCATGAACGGATCAGATGTTGAGCCCACCATGTTCTGCTCGTCCTCGATCGTCGAAGAGCGGAGAGCAATGTTGGCTGTCGAGCTTTGGACGGCCCTTCGAGACCGTCTTGCAGACATCCGCCGCGAGTATCGTCACACCATAGACGCACTTGCCTTGAGTTGGCTAGGTCGTCAAAGAGGTTTTCAGGGTCTGGAGAAGGGTCATGGCCTCATGTCAGAACTCTCCGCGCAAGCCAGAAAGGACTTGCTCAGCGACCCGCGCCTCGCTTCACTGACAAACCCTGAGAACGCGGAGGTCGTCGTGAGGTACTTCGATTTCCAAATCCGGTTCGAGGTTGCTCCGAAAGAGTTCATTGTGATGAACTTGGGTCAGATCCTGTCAACTGACCAGTTCCCGAGATAGAGATCGTCGCACGGGCTGGCATGAGATGATCGCCTCTTCTCCATCAGGCGCTCCACGCCCGCAGCGCGAGGACCCTTCAAGAGCGCGGCTGACCCATGGGTAGCGAGGGTAGGGAGCCCATGCCGCTTGGAGCTCGCGGCGGTGGTGCGAGGCTCGCCCCCCCAACGCCCGGCAGAGCCTGCCAGAATAGAGCCGTCATGCCCGAACTCAGCGCACGCGCCCACGAGATGCCCGCTTCCCCCATCCGGAAGCTGATGCCCTATGCCGAGGCGGCGAAGAAGCGGGGCGTGGGCATCTACCACCTGAACATCGGGCAGCCCGACGTCGAGACGCCGATCGAGTTCTGGAACGCCGTCCGCGACCCCGCGCTCAATGTGCTCGAATACAGCCATTCGGCGGGCATCGAGTCGCTGCGCCGAAAGGCCGTCGAGAACTACCGCCAACTCGGCATCGAGCTCGAACTCGGCGACCTGATGGTGACCACGGCCGGCTCCGAAGCCCTGATCTTCGCCATGCTGTGCTGCATGAACCCCGGCGACGAGGTCATCGTGCCCGAGCCGTTCTACGCCAACTACAACGGGTTCGCGATTCAGGCCGGCGTGAAGGTGGTGCCGCTGACCACGCGCATCGAGGACGGCTTCGCCCTGCCGCCCGCCGACGAGTTCCGCAAGGTGATCACCCCGCGCACGCGGGCCATCGTGATCTGCAACCCCAACAACCCCACGGGGACCGTCTATTCGCGCACGCGGCTGGAGGCGTTGCGGGACATCGTGCTGGAGCACGACCTCTACCTGTTCGCCGACGAGGTGTACCGCGAGTTCAACTACACAGGCGAGCACGTGCCCTCGGTGATGCAGTTGGAGGGCCTGGATCGGCACGCCGTCATGGTGGATTCGGTCTCCAAGAAGTTCTCGGCGTGCGGCGCGCGCGTCGGATTCCTCATCTCGCGCAACCAGGAACTGATGGCGGCGGCGCTCAAGTTCGCCCAGGCGCGGCTCTCGGCCCCCACCCTGGAGCAGATCGGCGCCGAATCGGCCCTCGATGCGCCCCGCGCCTACTTCGACGGCGTGCGCGAGGAGTACATGGCTCGCCGCGACCTGCTGGTCAAGGAGCTTCGCAGCATGGACGGCGTGCTCTGCCCCGATGTGGACGGGGCGTTCTATGCCACGGTGCGGCTGCCCATCGACGATGGCGACCGGTTCTCGCAG
>JACFNW010000339.1 GCA_019454665.1 Fimbriimonadaceae bacterium
GCCGCGCCGGTGAGCTTCAGGATCTCGCGTCGCGAAGGGGAAAAGGAATCGTGGTCTGCCATGCCAACAGGTTCGATTCGCCAGACCCTGTCCAACTCCTTCTCAGTTTTCTTCCTCCGAAACACGAAAGTCGCTGACCGTCCACTTCACCCGCGGATTGTCGGCATAGTAGGTGTCCACTTCGGGCTTGAAAGCGACATCCAGCGTGGCGTTCGGGCTCAGGGCAAGGAAGTCGGCGGCTTGCGAGAACGTAACCCCATTCACCGGCCGCCCGGAACCGTCGTCGAACTTCAACTGCACCACGTTCTCGTTCTTGGTCGTCCGCACATCGCTCAAGCGCACCCCTCGTACCGCGAAGACGGGATTCGGGTTGCCCATGCCGCACGGCTCCATCGCGGCGAGCGCTTGGACCGTGGCCACATCCAACTCGCCCGGGGTCGCGACGGCGTCAATCCGCGTCTGAGCCAAGAAGTCGTCGGGCTGGAGCCGTTCGCCCGCGTAAGCGTGGATGCGGTCGGCAAACTCGTCCAAACGGGCGAGGTCGAAGCTCACGCCTGCGGCCATCGCGTGCCCGCCGCCTGAGACCAGGGGGTGCATCGAGTGGATGGCGTCTGCCAGATGAAAGGCGGGGATGCTGCGCGCCGAGGCCTTGGCCTTGCCCGTCTCGGGGTCCACCGTGCCCACGAATACGGGACGGCGGAACATCTCGACCAACTTGCTCGCCACGATGCCGACGACTCCGCCATGCCAGCCCGGGTCGAGGACGACGATGGCGTTGCGCCGGTCCAGGCCTTGCTCGACGATGCGCTCGGCGGCTTCGGCGATGGCCCGCTCTTGGGCGGTGCGTCGGGTTTGGTTGGCCTCCTCCATCGCGGCGGCCAGCATGGCGGCTTCGAGTTCGTCCTCGGTGGTGAGCAGGCGCAGGGCGTTGGCCGCATCGCTGACCCGCCCGGCGGCGTTCAACCGCGGGCCGATGCCGAACGCCAGGTCGTACAGCCGAAGCGGACCTTGCTGCCGACGGGTTTTGGAATACTCGGCGATGAGCGCCCTCAGACCGACCTTCTTCGTGGCCTCGATCTGCGGCAGCCCGAACCTGGTGATGACCCGGTTCTCGTCCACGAGCGGCATCACGTCCACAACGGTGCCCAACGCCGCCAGGTCGAGGAAGGCGCGAAGGTACTGGTGTTCGGGCACGCCCAGTTCGCGTGCCAAGCCCAGGCACAACTTGAACACCACGCCGACCCCGCTCAGCCCCTTGAACGGGTATCGCGAATCGGGGCGGTGCGGATTGACGACGGCATGTGCGTCGGGCATTTCCTCGTCGAGTTCGTGGTGGTCGGTGACGACGACGGCCATGCCGGCTTCCCGGGCCATAGACACGGGCTTGACGGCGGTCGAGCCGCAGTCGCACGAGAGGAACACCTTGGCGCCCGCTTCCTTTGCGGCGAACACCGAGGACTCTTGGATGCCGTAGCCCTGCCTGCGTTCGGGGACTTGCGCCACGACGTCGAAGCCCAGCCGCGAGAGAAACCGCTGGAGCAGGCTCGCGCTCGTGATCCCGTCCACGTCGTAGTCGCCGAACACGAAGATGCGCTCTTTACGCTCTTTCGCGCCCAAGATGACGGAAATCGCGGCGTCGTAATCGGGCAGGTCGCGCGGGTCGTGAAGGTGCGAGAGGTCGGGCCTCAGGAAGCGGTCGGCAGCAACCGGGTCGGAGTAGCCCCGCTGAACGAGGATGGCAGCGAGGACGCGCGGTAAGCCCAACTCGCCCTGAAGCGCTTGGGCCGCCGACGCGTCCGGGTTGGGAAGGACCCACCGGCTGCCGACCCCGATCAACGTGCTGGACACCTTCACGGGTGCATCGTACGCGCCGGGACCCCTAGGGGTTGCGGAAGAACCCGCCTTTCACGTCAATCTCCGAGACCAGTTTCCCGTTCTCGACGAAGCGGACTTTGGTCCATCCCGCCTTCTTCGTCACTTCGCGACCGATGAACGTGGTGTAGTTGAACGAACCGGGTTTCTTCGCGGGCGTGTACTGATACCGGAATTCGAGCGTGCCGCCCTTTTCGCTCAGACCTTGGAACTTGAGGTCGGGAGTGCCATCGGGAACGACCCGCGCGACGAGCAAGACGCCGTTCTTGGTGAAAAACCCGGGGTCGGGAGCGAAGCGCTGCTCCTTCGCCATGACCGCTGCAGGGCTCATCACATGGAACCAATGGTCCTCCATCGTCATGTATGCGGCGAGCACGGGTCGGGACTCGTCGTTCCAGTTCTGGACGAACGATTGGTAGGCCGGCATGGGCTTGCTGGGCACGTTGACGGAGCGTTGGGGAACGGCGATGACGGCGAAAAGCGCGGCGCTTAACATAATTGTCGCGACGTTACCTCAGGCGGGGCCGTTGGTGGTTGGCGGTTGGCGGGCCCTCCTGAAGGTCACGCGACATCCCGCGCAAGCGATGGGAGATCCTTCGGCCCGCCGACCATGCGGCGTGCCGGGGACGCGGACAATTCATGCCCTTTGGTCCAAGGCTTGAACCGCCCGAGAGGTACACTTCGTCACGCCTCGGAGGACGACACACAGTTTGGCCATTCGCGACGTACAGCTTGGCGACGGAGTCAGGATCTTTCAACCCGACCTCGTCAATATCTATCAGTGCTCCATGGGAGACGACTCCCGAATCGGGACGTTCGTCGAGATCAAGAAGAACGCCGCGATCGGCAATCGATGCAAGATCCAGTCGCACACCTTCATCTGCGAAGGCGTCGAGATCGAGGACGAGGTGTTCGTCGGGCACGGCGTGATGTTCATCAACGACGCTTTGCCTCGCTCCACCAACGACGACGGCTCCCTGCAGACCGACGCCGACTGGCACTGCCAGAGGACGTTGATCAAAAAGGGCGCCTCCATCGGCAGCGGAGCCGTCATCCTCGGAGGCGTCACCGTGGGCGAACGAGCCCTGGTCGGCGCAGGTGCCGTGGTCACCAAGGACGTACCGGACTTCGCGGTCGTCGCGGGCTGTCCCGCCCGGGTGATGCGCGACGTTCGAGAGCTCGCCGAGGAGCTCAAATCCAAACACAACAATGGTTAACATTGCGGTCACGGGTTACGGCTACTGGGGGCCGAACCTTGCGCGAAACTTCGCCCAGACCCCCGGTGCCCGTCTCGCGGCGATCTGCGACCTGAGCGAAGCCAACCTGGCCAAAGCCAAGTCGCTGTACCCGAACACCGCCCTCACTACCGATTTCGACGCGCTGATCGCCGACCCCGGCATTGACGCCGTGGTCATCGCAACGCCCGTCTCCACCCACGCCCCGCTGGCCGTCAAGGCGCTCGACGCGGGCAAGCACGTGTTGGTCGAGAAGCC
>JACFNW010000340.1 GCA_019454665.1 Fimbriimonadaceae bacterium
GACACTTCGTCACACTTGGGTCACACCTCGGATGCGGCATACAACATCAGGGCGAACCTGCGCAAAGGCATGCGCCAAGGTCAAGCATCCCTAACTATCCGACCCCATGCTTGGAAGATCGTCGGCCCGCACATCAGCGTCGTGGAGTCATCGGCGATGGACCGACAGGCTACGTTCATCAGGCTCAGGGCGTGCGCTTCGGCTGATGCCATCGCGACTTTCTCGGCATCCAGCTCCACTCCGAGAACGCTTCCGCTGACTCCAACGCGGAAAGCCATCGTTGTCGCCACGTCGCCACCCCCGAACCCAGGTCAAGGCAACGCATCCCCGGCATGCAGAAGCGGTCGAGGAGCGGGTCCGTCCCTCCACGCATCACGTCGGCAAGGAGACGCAGCCGGTTGCGCCCGACCTCGCCGCCACGAATGGAGTACGGATTCTGAGCCATGGCGCATTGTGCCCTCTCGGGTTGGCAGGGGACCGAGCGGGCGGTATCCTAGGTCGTGCTCCAGACCACCCTCTCCCGCGGATGGGAGTTCGTTTCTCGCGCCCAAGCCGCCAAGGGCCTTTGGTTGCCCGCCGAAGTTCCGGGCCACGTCCACCTCGACCTTCAGGCTGCGGGCGTCATCCCCGACCCGTTCGTGCGGATGCACGAGGCCGGAGTCCAGTGGGTGGACCAAGAGGATTGGACCTATCGGTGCCGTTTCGTTTGGGAACCTAAGGATGATTTGCCAAGACGGGTCTTGCGCTTCGAGGGTCTGGATACGATCGCCACGATCTCCCTGAACGGCCAGGTCATCGGGCACAGCGCCAACATGCACGTCGCGCTCGAACTCGACGTGACCGACCGGTTGCAGGAAGGCGAGAACGAACTGCTGGTCGAGTTCCTCTCGGCGGCACGCATCGGCGAGTCGCTGAAGGCCGACTACCTCGCCTCGGAGGGCTTGCGACCCGATTGCGCCAACTTCTTCGACCGCTCGTTTGTTAGGAAGGCTCAGTATATGTTCGGCTGGGACTGGGGTCCCCGGCTCGTGTCGTGCGGCATCTGGCAGCCCGTCCGCCTGCTGGAGTTTGCCGCCCGCGTCACCGACGTTCACATCCGGCAGGAGCACCACAAGAAGGACGGTTCAGTGGAGACCTGGTTCTCGGTCGAGCTTGAGGGCGAGGCTCAAACGGCCCTATTCGTGACCGCACCCGATGGCGAGCGACTTCCGGTCGGCCCGAGTGGGCGGCTGAAGTTCAAAGAACCCTACCTCTGGTGGACGCACGACCTTGGCGAGTCGCACCTTTACTCGCTGGAGATCGAGGTGCAACCCACCGCCAGCGCCCCGTTCGTGGAGACCAGACGCTTCGGACTCCGAACGATTCGGTTGCGCCGCGAGAAGGACGAGTTTGGCGAGTCGTTCCAGTTTGTGCTGAACGGCGTGCCCATCTATGCGCGCGGGGCCAACTGGATTCCCGACCACTCCTTCCCTTCTTCGATCACACCTTCGCAGCTGTTCGATCAGTTCGCCCGCGTCGTAGATATGAACATGAACATGCTCCGCGTGTGGGGAGGAGGGCTGTACGAGAGCGACGCGTTCTACGACCACGCGGACGAACAGGGCGTGCTGATCTGGCAGGACTTCGCCTACGGATGCGCCTACTATCCCGACGGGCCTGAGGCGCAGGAAGCAGCCCGTCAGGAGGCCATCGCGAACGTGAAACGGCTCCGAAACCGCGCCAGCCTGGCGCTTTGGTGCGGCAACAACGAGAACCTCACCATGTTCGAGGGCCCGTGGGGCGGCAAGGAGCGCAACCCCGACCGCTACTACGGCGAGCACATCTACAACGAAGTGTTGCCCCAAGTCCTGGCCGAACTCGACCCCGAGCGCGACTACATCCCGACCAGCCCCTGGGGCGGCGAAAAGTCGAACGACGGCGGCATCGGCGACCAACACTACTGGAACGTCTGGCACGGCGGCGACTGGCGCAACTACGCCGATTCCACCGCCCGATTCTGCTCGGAGTCCGGCTTCTCCGGGTCGCCGAGCATGGACGTCTGGAATCGCTATCTGGGCGAGAACGATAGGGACCCGAATGGTTCACAGGTGCGATGGCACGACAAGACCGGCAAGACGACCGAGATCTACAACGGCTACACGACACTTCACTACCCCGAACCCCAAGACCTGGAGGACCTGGTCTACTACACCCAGCTCAACCAGCGCGACGCGTTGCGGTTCGGCATCGAGCACTTCCGTCGGTCGGCGTTCTGCAAGGGGACACTGATCTGGCAGCTCAACGACTGCTGGCCCGTGCAGAGCTGGGCCGTGGTGGATTGTCTGGGCAACTACAAGGCTGCCGCCTACGACCTCCGCCGCCTCTATTCGGACGTGGTGGTTTCCATGGACCGGCAGGGTGCCGTGGTCAAGGTTCACTGCGTGAACGACGGGATGGAGAACGTGAAGGACGACCTGATCGTGCGCGCCGTCTCGCTCACCACGGGCGAGGTGGTCCGCGAATGGGAGCAGAAGGTCTCGGTGAAACCGGGCGACCGCAAGGTGGGCCTCGAGGTCTCGATCAAGGGTCTGAACACGGCCGAGACGCTCTTGGTCGCCTACTGGGAATCGGCTTGGGGTTGGACGTTGCTCTGCGAACCGAAGGACGCGCGTCCGGCCAAGTTCGAGGTGCATGCGTCCACGTCGGGGCCGGATGGCCTGATCCTTCGCGCCGAAGGCCCTGTGGTGGACCTGTGCCTCGGGGGCTACGGCTGGGAGCACGGGCTCTCCGACGGCGGCCCCCTGCAAGGCCCCGGCACGCAGATCTTCGTGACGCTGCCCGAGCGAGGCGACTACGAGATGAGCTTCCTCAAGGCGCCGACCAGGTTGCGCGGCCGGTCGCTGGCGGGGCGGCACGACATCCGCGTGAGCAGGGCGCCGCTCTAGGGGCGTTCGGTTTAGCGTGGTGGAGTTTGGTCGGAGCCAGCTCGCGGACGTGTTGAAGCAAGGTGTCTGAATCTCCCTTTAGAATCTACTGGGTGTATTCCCGAATCTGGAAGTCGCATTCCCGAATCTGCTGGTGCCAGAGTCGCTGAATCTGGATTGCGTCTCTGCTCCGCTGGCCCGGATTTTTCCTTTGGCCCATCCGTCGAATCCCAGCGACTGTGTTTCGCCGGTGAACCTGTTCACTCGGAGATTGGTGGTCTCACCATGTTCGCCTCGAACCGTATAGTAGCTCCAGGGCGTCGGCCATACGAACCAGAGGAAGAGTGCAGTAGCTGTGGCCACCAAGATCCACCTACGGTGACGCCAAGCGACTTTGAGCAATGCTTCTCCCATCGTAAAGGGTCGGGCACGTGAGCTCGTCGGTCTCTTGAACATCA
>JACFNW010000341.1 GCA_019454665.1 Fimbriimonadaceae bacterium
ACACCCAGTGGACCAGTTTCTTGAGCGAAGTGGGCAAAGGGAGGATCGGTAACTGAACTACGTCAATCCTTGGGATGAGATAGTTGTACAAAAGGAACGAGAACGGGTGGACGACGTCTTCGGCGTCGTGCATCGCGATGATATCGAAGTTGATCCCGTGCGCGACCTCGTACTTCTCGATGGCCTGCAGCACGTTGTTGAGGCAGTCGGCCTTGTTGGTGGGTCCCGGCCGAGCGGTGACCACCTTGATCAGCGATTCGTGCTCGGCGGCGTGCCGATCCACGGCGGCGTTGGTGGCGGCATCGTTGGGATACACCCCGACGAACACGCGGTAGTTCTTGTACTCGACGCGCTCCAGGATGTTCTTGACCATCTCCCCGATGACCTCGCCCTCGTTCCAGGCGGGCACCATCACGGCGATCCACTGCTGCTCGCGCATGCGCAGCCGTGCCTTGGTCAACCGCTCGCGCTTGCGGAACTTGAACCTGCGGATGGCCCGCAGCGCCAACGAATACAGGTCGTAGCGGAAGTCCTGCAGCCCCGAGAAGAGGTAGATGGACGCGACGACCCACGTCAAGACGAGGAACACGTCTCGAGCGATGATGAGCCAGTCTTGTCCCCACATAGGGCGTTCAGCGGGTGGCCATGGCCGGTCGTTTCTTGGCGACGAACTGCATGATGATCCAGAGCACGAGCAAGGCGACAGCGGTCGCGAGCCCCGCCATCACCCAGCGCATCGGGCCCGTATACGCGTTGAACTCTTTGGCGGACTGCTCCAGCATGCGCGCGTAGGCTTCCGAGCGAAGGCTGACCACGTCGCCCGCCCAATCCACCACAGCCGCGTCGCCGTTCAACTTGTCGCCGAAACCGTGCTTGGCGATGAGTGCCGCAAACTTGGCGAAATCCTCGTCGTCCTTGGCCAATGCCACATAAATGACCCCGTTCGGGTTCATCGGCGACCGAATCGCTTGAAGAATCAACCGCTTGTCCAACTGCTGGGGCACTGCCGAAAGACCGTTCTGCGGCGTGAGTCTCCCGTCTGCGCCGATGGCCAAGTGCATGGCAGCGCGAATCTGCTCGAACCGGTTCACCTCGGAAAGGCGGCCGATCCACACTTGCACCCGCGCGTCGGTCGGCGCCTCGGGGCTGAAGTTGATGCCGCCCCGGTTGGAGCGACCGGCGAGCGCAGCCATCGCGGCGGCGAACTCGTACTGGCCAGGCCCCGCGTCCGAAGAGAACTCGACGCGCACGTCGTCGCCCATTTCCCCGTCTCGGTCGCGAACGTAGGGGAAGGCCACCAGCGACGGCGGACCCTCGATGCCGCCCGGCTCCAAAACGAACTCGGAAGTCCCGTCAATCACGGTCCAAGCGATGCTGTCGTAACTCTTCGAGCAGTCCACGTTGCCCAAGTAATGGTACGCCTCCAGCTCGACCTCCCAGGCGAACTTGGCTAGTTCCTCAACAGGCAGGCGAACCGCAAGCGTGCCCTCGTTGGCATTCTCATCGGTCAGCCGAACGCTGCCCACGGGAACGCCGTTGATCTTCACGGTCAGCAGCGAACGGGCGGGGTCCACCGCGGCCGAGTGCTTGAACTTGAGCTTGAGGAACGACTGTTTGCCGATGTCCACGCGCAGCGGACGGTTGATGAAGAGCCTCGCGCGTTGTGTGAACGCGCCCACCAGTTGGATCTTGGGATACCCCAGCGCCCCGAATGTGACCTGCCCCACGCGTCCCTGACCCAGGGCGGGTGCCCGGCCCAAGTCCTTGTCCACCAGGATGCTGGGCGCCTTGCCGGCGAGTTGCAGGGTCGTCGAGTCGGTGAGCACGTTGCGCGCCCGTCGCAAGCCCGCCGGTCCGTTGCCGTGCAGGATGAGGTTGCGGTTCGCGTCGAAACCCACCCACCCGGCGCTCGGCGGAAGCGCGGTGCCGTCGGGCGCCGTCGCTCCCATTTGAATCTTGACGAGGTGCGGCTGGTTGCCCCGTTGGCCGTTCACCATCGGCGTGTTGATCTCTTGCCCCAGCCACCGGACGCCCCAGTCGCTGGCGAGCCCGAGCATCGTCGCGACCTTGGCCGGTTCGGGCGTCGCGCCCAAGTCGAACGCGAAGCGCGAGAACTGCTTGCCCAAGGGGTCGAGAATCGGATAAGGATAGCTCCCGATGGCGGGGTTGGGGTCGGGGTTGAACGCCGTGATGATCGCGCTGCCCTCTTCCAATCGCACCCAATTCGAGGCGTTCTCGATGTCTTGGCAGGGTCCGTCCGCCGACCGTTGCCGGGTCACGATGGTCAGTTCGTTCACGCCTCGGCGCAGGAATCGCGTAGGGAAGCTGACGGTCCACGCTTGCGCGCCCGAGTTCGCGGCGGGGCGCAGGCGGTTGCTCGCCAAGGTCTGGCCGTTCAGCATGACGGTGATCGAGCTGCTCTCGGGCCGGATGGTGGGCGACGAATCCCAGAACAAATCCACCTTCTGCCAGTCTACGGTGATCCCGTTCGGGATCTCGTAATAGAACCGGAAGGTATTGACGGGGTCGCTCATGGTGACGGCCCGCCCTCCGAGCAACAGGTGGTCTTCCACGGCCAAGGCGGTCTGCGCGGTCCAGATACCGACGGCGAACGCGACCCATCTGGGCAAGGCGTTCTTCAGGGCCCTTGGCATGGACCCGTTGGGGAAAGCTTGGATTGTCATCGCGAACACTTGAAGTATCAGTCCGCGGAGCCCAACTCCTCACCCCGTTTGGGAGGTTTTCGCGTCACTTGCGAGGCGGCGGCGGGCCTCGTCGAACGGCGCGCTCCCTGCCCTGGCTCCGCATCGCCCCGCCAACGATGTATGCTCAAGCAAGGAAATGGACCTTGAGCCGATGAAGAGCCACGCCAAGATAGGAACCGGCCGCACAAGGCGACCGAAGGAGCCCATTGATTGCTATACTGAAAGCTGCCCGGAGGTCCTTCGCCGATGATTGACATCGTGGACACACTGGCCACCGTTCCGTCGGGGTGGTACGAAATCGGCGTGCCTGATGAACAGATGCACTCGACATGGTCTGACCATTTGCGATACTCGTGCGCTCCGGTGCGCAGGGTCTATTTGCATGAGTATCGCATCGCAAGGACTTTGGTATCAAAGGAAGACATTAAAGTGTTTCGCGGCCATTGCCGCCAGCTACCGTTCCGCCCGAGTTCGCCGCAATTGGAGTGCGGAGGTGCTGCCCTCAGTTCAAATTGGGGTCACGCACAGGCTTTTTGTGAGCAGATTGGGGCTAGATTGCCGTTTGAGGCGGAGTGGGAGACGGCTTGCCGGCTCGGCATTCTTGATGCAGACGAATCGCAACCTCGGTCCGGTGAGTGGTGCTTTG
>JACFNW010000342.1 GCA_019454665.1 Fimbriimonadaceae bacterium
ACCGACTGATTCGAGCCTATCACGGTCGGGGGCGGGGTCGTGGGACTGGGCGGGCGGGGCTTGGCGGAGCCCGAGACCAGAGTCGAACCCAAACCTACGAGTCCAACTTCAGCTTCCGGGCGAGCCAGGCGAGCGTCGTGCCCTGCGCCAACGACGAGAGCAGCACGACGAAGAACACCACGTTGAACAGCTCCTGCGCCCGGGGCAACCCAGCCAGCAGGGGATAGGTGCCGAGCACGATGGGGACCGCGCCGCGCAGCCCGAACCAGCCCACCAGGGCCGATTCCCGAGCCCCGAACCGGAACGGAAGCAACGTCAGACCCACCGCGACCGGACGCGCCACGAACATCAGGAACAACGCGATGAGCACGCCCTGAACGGCCACGCCGGGCAACTGGTGCGGGAACACCAGGAGGCCCAACGTCAGAAACATCGCGATCTGCATCAGCCATGCGATGCCGTCGTGGAACCGGCGTAGCCCCTTGCGCTGATGAAAGTCGCCGTTGCCGTAGGCGATGCCCGCCACATACACGGCCAAGAACCCGTTGCCGCCCGCCAGAGCCGCCCCGCTGAACGAAAGCAGCACGATGACGATGGACAGAACGTGATAGAGGGCCTCGAAGTCGAGCCGAAGCCGCCGCATCGCGAGCACGCCGCCGCGCCCCACGGCATAGCCCACCAGCGCTCCCACGGGCATTTGCACCAAGAAGGGCATGACCAAATCGCCCACCGACGCGGCCCCCGCGGTCAGCACCCCGACCAAGCCGATCGTGAGGAAGATCGCCATCGGGTCGTTGCTGCCGGATTCCAGTTCCAGCAGGGCCCGCAACCGGGCATTGAGCCGAACGCTCCGAGCGCGCAAGATTCCGAACACGGCGGCGGCATCCGTGGACGCGATGATCGAGCCCAACAGCAACCCTTCCAGCCAGCCCAGGCCGAACGCGAACTGGACGAACGCCGCCGTGAGCAGGGCCGTGAACGCAACGCCGAACGTGCTCAGGGCCAGCGCCGGACGCACGACGCCCTGCACCTGCGCCCACTCGGTGTCCATCCCTCCGGCGAACAGGATGAACGCCAGCGCCACCACGCCCAGCGATTGGGCCCATGCCGCGTTGTCGAAGTAGATGCCTCCCGGCCCATCCGACCCCGCGAGCATGCCGACGGCCATGAAGAGGAGCATCGCGGGCACGCCCAGAAGCGACGACGCCTTGCTCGCGAGCACGCCGAGTCCCAGCAGGACCGCGCAGACGAACATGGCCGCTTCGAGGGTCACACCCATTCAGAACATTCTGGCAGGTGGACCTAAGAGCGTCTTCGGCAAGTTGCCGCCGAAAGCCATGCAAACCAGGAGACCTGGCGCGTGGGTCTCCTGGGCGATCGTGCAGGCTGGGCGGGCGTCAGCCGCTGCACTCGTCGGCGATGGCGCGCCTCAACATGGCGTCTGCGATTTCTTCGCCGGTCGGGTTGTATTCGCCGGCTTCGATGCGTGCCTTGAGTTGGGCGACGAGTTCTTCACGTTCGGGCATGTTGAGTATCCGCTTGGTCAATCGGCTGATCACGTCGCCGTTGCTCTCTCGATAGCCCGGTTCGATCAATGGACTGGCGTCCTGGTGGGCTCCCTGCTCTTTGAGCTGGGAGATGACCTTCTTCATCTGTTCGTCCGAAATCCTCATGGTCTTTTCCTTCAGACCGTGACCTCGAACAGGCATCCCGGCTGTCCTCGTGGGACCCTAGGCTTTGCGTGGTCGGAGTCGCCTCCGCCGTGCCTTTTTCTGTCGACTTGTCGACGTCTCGTCCATCTATCGGCAAAACCTGGTGATTTCCACAGGGTCCCGACCGACTTTTTTCGCCAGTTTACGCATTCCGCGGCTATCAGAGCGGCACTGTGTTCAACGCTTCTATCCTCGGGGGTGGCGTTCGGGCGATTCACTGTCAACATTCTCGGAATGGCCGGGCCCTAGAGCCGAGTCGTTCATCGTTGGTCCCACGGATGAGGGACATTTGCCGTATCGCCGGCCTCCAGTCGGCGGTTCCGCGAGCCGATGACTGTTGTGGAGAGAAACCACACAGCCATGAGACTCTTGACCACCGCCTTCGCCCTCGCCGCCCTTGCGACCTTCGCTTCGGCCCAGTTGACCGGCCGCGTCTTCAACTATACGGCAGACGCCCCGATTGATGCCGACCACTCGCTGTCCGGCGCCCCGGTCCTGAACTTTTCGGCCCAAGTCACGGTGAACCCGTACCTCTATGTGAGCGGCGTGTTCGGCAACCAGTGGTCCGTGGACGGCCCCGGCGTGGGCACCGACACGCAGACCCAGATCATCACGATTCTGCACAACGAGACGCTGAACCTCGACTTCGAAGGCTTCGGCGACGCGGCCAAGATTTCCGGCTCCAACACGGGCACGCAGTCCATCCCGGTGACGGCCTCGGTCAGCTTCTTCAACCACGTGGACAACACGTTGCTCACGGCGTTCCCTGCGGCGCCGGCGACCGACCTCAATTCGTTCTTCTCGGCCGCTTCGCCGACGTTCGGCGCTCTGGCCTCGGGCGGCGCGCTGCGCATCGAGTTGACCCGCGAGCTCTCGCCCGACGCGGGCGTCGGCCCCGGAGTCTACGAAGCCGGCGGCACGGTGACGATCGTCCGCTCCTGATTTCTACAGCTCGCGCATCTCTGATCCTCCGACCCCGTTTCCAGCCGCAGGCCAAGGAAACGGGGTTTTTTTCGTGCGCTGGACCGTGCAAACGCGCGAGGATTTGGTATAAAGGAGTCACGCCCGCTCCGGTTGAACCGACGGCGGGTGAAATCCACGCTTCGGAGGTGTTTGCCTATGAACAGAATTTTCGCGATCTTGCTCGCGCTTGCAGCTTTTGGTGTCGTCGTGTCCGGTTGCTCCCAACCCTCGGGTGAAGAAGGCGGTTCGACCGCCGGCGCCGAGAAGAAGGAAGAGGCCAAGCCGGCCGAAGGCGAATAACGCGCCGAGCAACGGATCGCAATCTGGATCCGTTGGGGGCCCCGCGACGCACGTCGCGGGGCCTTGTTCTTTGTCCCGCCGGGTTTTGCCCGATGCCCAGATCGCCGCGGGCCCTGGGGGAGCGGGTCGGTTCCCCTGGGTTCGGCGGATTGGCTCACGGCATGCCCGAAGCGAACACGACCGCCGTGACGCTCCGCGCGCCTCGCGAGCGAAGGGCCGTGGCGCATTCGCGCAGCGTCGCCCCGCTGGTGAGCACGTCGTCCACCAGCAGCACGTGCGCGCCCGCGAGATCGGCCGTGCACGCAAACGCGCCGACCAGGTTGCCATCGCGCCGGTCGGCCGGGAGAGACGCCTGGGGGCGGGTCCA
>JACFNW010000343.1 GCA_019454665.1 Fimbriimonadaceae bacterium
CAGGCGCTGCACCTCGGCCTGGTGCAGCCGATGACGATGCCGGGCGGCACCGACACGCGCGCGACGACTGGCTGCCCGAACCGTTCACCCGCCCCGACCCGCAGTTCTACCGGCGGCTCCTGCTGCACGCCGACCCGCTCGAGCGGTTCTCGGTGGTGAGCTTCGTCTGGGGACCGGGCCAGCACACGCCGGTCCACGACCACACGGTCTGGGGGCTGGTGGGCATGCTGCGCGGCGCCGAGCGTTGCCAGCGCTACCGGCGCGCCGGCGACGGCCGCCTCGTGCCGCACGGCGGCGAGGAGATCCTGCACCCCGGCGAAGTCGACGCGGTGTCGCCGACGACCGGCGACGTGCACGTCTATGGCGGGAACATCGGGGCCGTGCGCCGGCATGTGTTCGATCCGCAGGCCGGGGAGGCGAAGGACTTCGTGTCCGGCTATTCGTCGGAGGTGGTGCCGAACCTGTGGGATCGGTCGGCGGTGGTGCGGGCGGGGATCGGGGGCGGCTGACGGCGAGCCGAATCGGCGCCCGCGGGGGCGTCGGTCTCGGCCGCGTGCGATGCCGCGCCGAGAACCAGCCCGTCGAGCGGACTGGGCGTGCCCGCCGCACCGGACGTGAGCACGTGCGTGTAGATCATCGTCGTGCTGACGTCCCTGTGCCCGAGCAGCTCCTGCACCCGCCGGATGTCGACGCCGGATTCCAGCAGGTGCGTCGCGAACGAGTGGCGAAGCGTATGCGCGGTCACCCGCTTGCCGATGGCTGCAGCACCTGCGGCGCGCGCGATCGCGCGGCCGATCGTCTCCGGATACAGATGGTGACGACGGCGAGTCCCGCTGCGCGGATCCGTCGACGGCGCGGCGGCCGGCCATACCCAGAACCAGTTCCATGACTCGGGCGCGCGCGGATACTTGATCGCGAGCGCGCCGGGCAGATCCACGCCGGGCGCTCCCGCGATGCGGTCGCGCTCCCAGAGCTTCCGGGCATCGGCGAGTTGCAGCTTCAACGATGCGCGCAACGCTTCGGGCAGCATCACCACGCGATCCTTGCCACCCTTTCCCTCGCGAACCACGATCACCGATCGGTCGAAGTCGACGTCCTTGGTCCGTAGCCGAAGGCATTCGAGCAGGCGCATGCCCGTGCCGTACAGGGTGCGCGCGATCACTCCATGGGCGCCGTCGATCGCGGCCAACAGGCGCGCGACCTCCTCGCGCGACAGTACCGTGGGTACACGTACCCTGGACTTCGGACGACCCAACTCCTGCATCCAGGGCAGCTCCTGGCCCAGAACTTCCCGATAGAGAAACAGCAGCGCGCACAAGGCCTGCTTGTGAGTCGAGACCGAAACGTGCCGTTCGTTGGCGAGGTGGGCGAGGAATCGCTCGACCTCGCCCTGCCCGAGGTCGCGCGGGTGGCGCATGCCGTGATACCTGACGAAGGCCCGAGCCCAGTAGACATAAGCCTGTTCGGTGCGAAGGCTGTAGTGCAGGTAGCGGATGCGCTCGCGCAGACGGGCGAGCAGCCCGGGAGATCCCGGGCCGCTGCCCGAGCGAGGCGAGGACTCCGACGGTTGACTGCAGACAGTGGGGCGCATGGCGCCTATATATCTACACAGCATCCGTTCTTCGCGCATCGTCCGGCGGTACCACTGGTCACGTACCGAAGAAGTATGCAAAATGGATTAAATCTGAGCTGGCGTACGTTCTTTGCTGGCCGTTTATTTGTCGCTCCGAAAGCCGAAAGCGCCTGGCGGCCGCGGTTGGTGCGCCTCGCACAGGGATGGGTGTCCGGGTTATGCGATGGCGCCCTGGATTATTGCGGCATACGAACTTGGCGCGGGCTCGAAGAGCGCCGGTAGCGCCACATAGCCGAGGTTGCCCCGGGCTTTACGCCTGATGCAGAGGGGTGGTGGTGGAAAAAAGACCTTCGGTAACAAGCGTATCCCGACGTAGGTGTGGACGGGTTACGCCGGCGGGTTCGCATTTATTCGGCTGCGCGCTACGAACCAAAACACGTTAGACCTCATGACCACGTTTCCCCACTACGTTGCTGTGCCGAAGTCGGGCTTCGGGCCCGCGGTGCTCGTGCTGCACTCCTGGTGGGGCCTGAATCCGTTCTTCAAGAGGCTCTGCGACAGGTTTGCGCGTGCGGGGTTCGTTGCTCTCGCGCCGGATCTCTATGCGGGGCGTGTGGCGACCACACCAACGGAAGCGAAGGCGCTACGCTCCGAGTCCACAGCAAAGCGCAAGACACCCGCGTACAAGCTGCTCATTGCAGCAATCGAACAACTCAGGACCAACGAAGCCGTGCAGGGCTCACGCGTTGCCCTGGTGGGCTTCTCCATGGGTGGCCACTGGGCACTTTGGTTGGCCCAGCGACCCGAACTGCCCATCGCTGAAACGGTCGTCTTCTATGCGGCAAGAGACGGGAACTACACCAAGAGCAAGTCGCGGTTTTTATTTCACTTCGCAGAGTCCGACGACTGGGTTTCTGCTGCTAGCGCCAAGAAGCTCAAGACAAGCCTAGCGACGGCCAACGCAGATGCGACGTACTACACCTATCCCGGCACAGCGCATTGGTTCTTCGAGAGCGACCGTAAGGATGCATACAACGAGACCGCCGCCGCGTCAGCGTGGAAACGTACTATCGTTTTCCTCAATGAGGTCTAACCAGTCGTTGCACCCGACGTGCGCCAGCCTGCGGCTGTCGCCCGCGGGTGAACTCCAGCGTTAGCCGCTTTAGGGAGAAGTATGCGTCTCTACTTCCATCACGTTGGCGAATCTGGATCCCGGCGCGATTTTCCGCGTACGGTGTGGAACGACGTATCGGTTGAGGTCGTTGAGGACAACATCCCGCCAGATGATCCATTCCGATCACAAGTGTTGCGTGAACTGCACAGCAAGTTCCCTGATGGAAAGTTCAATTGCTGGGGCGTCCCCCAAGGCGCTTCAACAATCATCAAAAAGCTAACGACAGGGGATGTAGTGCTCCTCATTGAGAGCATCCGGCTTGCCGGCGACGTCCCGGCACTTTGTCAGGTCGAAGTCTTCTATCCCCGCATTTTCTCAAAGCTGTCTGTAGCTCTCTGGGGCGAAGGCCACTTCCCATACATTTTCTTCTTTCGCACCGAGCGCCTTAACCTAAGGTGGGATGAACTCAAAGAGGAACTCGGCTATGCCCCGCGCTTCGATCCCCGCGGTAAGTTCTATTCTGTAAAGGAAGGTAGGCCGGATGGGTTCAGTAGTCATTCGGCGTTCGTAGAGTGGCTCCGTGCAAACAGACGCGGCTAACAACTCAATCCAGCGGACGCGCTACGCGCGCCGCTGATTTCGGGCGTTAGACC
>JACFNW010000344.1 GCA_019454665.1 Fimbriimonadaceae bacterium
GTCGTTGAGGATGCGCCAAAGGCGTTCGATGACATAAGCCGGCATCGAGCGGTTGATGTCGGTGGCAAGGCCGACGAACCGCGTGGGGAAGTTGTATTCGCGCGCCTTCCATTCCAGGAAGTGCGGGTCGAGCGTCACACAGTCGCCACCGACTCCGGGCCCCGGCAGGAACCGCATGATGCCGAACGGCTTGGTGTTTGCGGCGTCGAGAATCTCCCACACATCCAGGCCCATGTGGTCGCAGACGCGGAGCATCTCGTTGACCAGCCCGATGTTGACGGCGCGGAACGTGTTTTCGTAAAGCTTGGTCAGCTCGGCGACGCGGGTGCTGCTGACCACGTGGACGCGGTCGAGCACCGTTTCGTAGAACGCCTTGGCCGCTTCCACCGAGTGGGGGCCGATGCCGCCGACGACGCGGGTGATCGTCTTCTCAGAGTAGGCCCGGTTGCCGGGGTCCACCCGCTCGGGCGAGTGCGCCAAGAAGAAATCCTCGTCCGGCGTGAGGCCGGTGGACATGAACGACGTTTGGAAAATCTCTTCGGTCGCGCCGGGATAGACCGTGGATTCGATGCTGACCAGTTGGCACTTGCGGAGCTTGCGCTTGGCTTCTTCGGCCACGGAGGTCATGCTCGAAAGGTCCGGGGTGGCGCTCTTGTCGAGCTTGGTCGCGATCGAGATGGTCAGGACGTCGAAGTCCGGGGCGTCGTCAATGTCGCCGAAGACCTGGAGCTTGCCGCTCAGAACGAGGGCTTTGATCTCGCTGGATGGGACGTCTTCGACATACGAGACCCCGCGCTTGAGGTTGGCGACCCGCTCGGGGTCGTTGTCCACGCCCACCACGTTGAACCCGGCCTTGGCGGCTTCGACGGCGAACGGCAGACCCACGCGGCCCATGCCGACGACGCCGACGGTGCAAGACCGGTGGGCGATCTTGGCGAGCAACGTATCCAGGCAGGGAGGGCGGTTCGTGTGTTCAGACATCGGGACGCGCTCGCGCGCTTCCTAGAGGATACCACCATCTTGGTTCGCGCGAACCTGAATCGAACCCGAATTCGTAGGGTCACCCACCCTGGGGGCGACGCGGGGATGCAAACTTCAGGACGACCTGGAACTCGCCTTCGTTGCGCGCCCAGCCGGATTCTCCCATGATTCCCAGGTAAAGCGTGGCCGAACCCTTCGGAATGACGAACTCGACCGGGGTGTTGTCGGCCAACCGTCCGTCCCCGATGTAGAACGGCGTGTAGAGCTTCGGGACGACCTGCTTTTGGCCCATCGCGACGCGCCCGACCTGCCAACCCGACTGGTTTGCGGGGTGGTCGGTGCTGACTTCGGGCAGGTAAACACCGATCAGGCTGCCGATGGGTGCGGCCACCTCGCCGATCGGTCCGCGAAACGACTGGTCGCGGTTGCGGAGGACCGTCCGCTTCAGGTCGCCCGTCGGACCATAGGGTTCGACACCCATCTCGTCGGCGATGCGGACTTCGCCCTTCGAGGAGACCACCGTAAACGACGTCATGCCTGGGCGAAGGGCGATCTTGGTCGGCCCACAGTTGGGCATCTGGTCGTAGCGCCGCGTGCCGCCGCCGTCCACATACCATCCCGCAATCGCCGAAGGACTGCTGCCGGCGAGCCAAACGCTCGCCTTGCCTGGCACCCGCGCCTCCACATCCACCGAGGGCACGGGTTGGCCCGCCGTTTGGGCCAAAAGCGCGGTTCCGAGCAGGGCGGCGATCACGACCCGGATTGTATCACAGGACCTTGAGATCGGCGGCGAGATCCCTTCGTCGCCAGCAGGCGGCCGAGCGGCCCGAGGCGTCGGCTTCCAACGCCGGGTCCTGGAGACAAGCTTCGACGCGGTGCTTGCAGCGGGGCTCGAAGGCGCAGCCCGGCGGCAGCTTGGAGAAGTCGGGCGGCTGGCCGGGGATGGACTCCAATCGCTCGGCGCCCGCGCGGGGGAGGGCCTCCAGAAGCGCCCTCGTGTAGGGGTGGACCGGGTTGAACAGCACTTCTTTCGAGGGGCCGCTCTCCACGATCTTGCCCGCATAGAACACGGCGATGCGCGAGGCGAGCGAGCCGATGACGCCGATGTCGTGCGAAATCATCATCACGGCCGTCCCTTCCTTCTCCTTGAGTTCGCGGATCAGGCGCAGGATCTGGGCTTGGAGCGTGACGTCGAGCGCCGTGGTCGGTTCGTCGGCGATGAGCACCTCGGGCTTGCACGCGAACGCCATCGCGATGACCACCCGCTGCCGCTGCCCGCCGGACATCTGGTGCGGATATTTGCCCGCCGAGGACTCGGGGGCGGGCACGCCCACCTGGTCGAGCAGTTCGACCGCGCGTTTGCGCGCTGCGTCTCGGGCCATCTTCTGGTGCAGGATGAGCACCTCGGCGATCTGGTCGCCCACGCGCATCATGGGGTTGAGCGAGGTGAACGGGTCCTGCATGACGAGCGCGATGCGTTTGCCGCGCACGGATTCCATGGCCCTTGGCGACTTGCCCACCAGTTCTTCGCCGTTGAGTTTGATCGAGCCCGCCGAAACCCTCCCCGGTGGGATCAGCATTCCCATGATGGCGAAGCCGGTCATGGACTTGCCGCACCCCGATTCGCCCACGATCCCGAGCGTCCGTCCGGCTTCCAGGTCGAACGAAACGCCGCGCAGGATCTTGATCGGCCCGAACGACACTTCGAGATCGCGGACTTCGAGGACGGCCATGAGGGCTCATTATGGCTTGCCGCAGGGACGACGTTTCGCGGCTAAGGACCGTACCTATCCCGCTTCAAGGACCAGGTCGGGCGATTCTCCGTCTTCGCCGCTCTCGCCGCCGTCGTCGGCGAAGTTCGGACCGACGGAGTAGGCTCGGAACGTGCTCCCGGACGCGAGATAGCGCAACGGCGCGCCGGTGTAGGGGTCGGTCACGGCGACGTTGGGCAACGGGCTGAGTCCCAGGGGGGCCGGTTGGCCCGCTTTGACGAAGCTCAGGGCGTGGCACTCGACAAGCAACAGCTTCGTTCGGGCGAGCGTACGGTCGCGCATGGCCAGATAGGGCTCGGCCGCCATGAAGAAATGCCGGGCGAAGCGACGCCAGGGGCGATCGCCTGGGAGATCGAGAGGCTCCTGGTCGGCGCGTTCGACGGCGGGCATGCCGGCGAGTTGCCGCATCCGTTTGGCTCGTTCCTTGGCTTCTTGGGCGAATCCCCGGAAGTAGGCGGGCCTCTGCTTGGCGTCCGAGCCCCTCATAGCCTCCAGAGCATCGGTGGCGTTCCTGATCTCGGGGCCGAGCGCCGCGATGATGGCGTCGTAGCTGCCAGCGCGATAGGCGTCCTGAACGTAATCCACC
>JACFNW010000345.1 GCA_019454665.1 Fimbriimonadaceae bacterium
CGAGATCGTACGCCTCGCAATACAGCTAGCCCGCGAGGCCCAGGCAGCCGGCACGCGCACCGGGCCCTCCAACACCTACCTCGTAGAAGCAGCAAAGCGGCTCACGGCCGAAGCACCACGCCGCGAGCCCCGAACCCCACCGCCAGGTATCCCGCTATGAGACCATCAGTCAACCGCCAGAACACCCCAGTAACACCGGGGCTCTTGACCTCCACTGTGCGGGAACTGTGCCGAAGCGAGCCCACACCGTGACCTCCGACGCCTTCGACCAGGCCCTTCGAGCCGCCCTCCTGAAGGTCCACCCGAACCCGCCCGGCGAGACGATCACCCCCGAGAAAGTCGCGCAACTCCTCAGGACAGCCACGCCAGTAGCCCCTCGCCTGCGAGGCGAGGGCGCCGTCACCCTGCTCGTGCCGCGCCGCCTCTGGCCCGCCGTGCATAACACCATCCGCGCCCACAACACCCCCGTGGAGACGCACAAGCACGCGCCGGAAGGCTTCCTGGCGCTCACCACCACGTCAGCCCATGCCCGCGCCCTCATGCGCGACCACCCGACCGTCGAGGTGTCACGCCCATGACGCTCCCGACGCGAGACCGACTGCCGGACGGCCGGCGCTACGTCACCGTCTCGCAAGCCGCCCTCGCCCTCGGGTTACCCGAGCGCACCCTACGCAGTTGGTGCGAAGCAGGCCGCCTCCCCTACCGGCAACGCGCCCCACGCACCCCGCGCCTCGTGGCCATCACCACGCTCAACAACCTGGAAAGCGACGGTTGGGCCGTCGACTGGCTCACCCTCGAAGACAAGTAACGCGGCAGCATCGGCAAGAACGGCGCCCCGGGCAGCACCAACACCCGGGGGCGCCCTACTCTCGCCTCATGACCACGACCAAGGAACCGATCAACGAGACGGAAGCCTACCAGCGCCACGAGCGAATCCTCGCCAACCTCGAAGACGCCATCGCTCGCCGCCGCGATGCACGCACCGAGGCGCGAATCCCCATCAACCACGCCACCACAGCCGAGGAAGCCGAGCGCCACCAGGCGGCCTACGACGCGGTCCTTGCTGCTAAGGCTGCCGAGCGCATCGGCGAGGGTACCCACGAGGCCGTCCAAGCAGCAGAGGCCAGACTACGGGAGCTCGAACAGACCCGCTCCAAGGCCCGTCAGGAAGCCCGCGAGGCCGTGCGCCTTGCCGAGCTCGAAGTAGGCATGCTCAAGGAGAAGCTTGCCGAGGCCCGCGCCGAACTCGACCGCGAGGCCGCCGAACGCATGCGGCCCACCGTCACCAAGTGGCTAGAGACCCTCGCTGACTTCCTGAGAGCCAACGAAGCCTTGCACGCCGCCGAGCTCGCCATCTCAACCGCCGGCGTCAAGCCACCCGTCACCGCCACCCGCGACCTCATCCTCACGACCGGCGAAGGCAGCCAATCCCGCCTCGCATGGCTACTCGCCGGCAAGGCCTGGACCAGCAACTACACGGCCGAGCTCGCCGAACACAAGAACCTGACCACCTCTCCGCTCCTGGCGCGAGACCGCGCCGACCTCACCGACCAGGAACGCCGCCTCAAAGCACGCACCGAAGCCGCACGGCAACGAACCAACCCCGACACCACCCCACCGAAGCCCCGCAAGCCGCGCCTCTTCGCCTTCACAAGCCGCCCCAAGGCACGCGCATGACCCCAAGCCAACGCGGCACCCTGGCGCACGAAGCCGGCCACGCCCTCGCCCTCCACCACTACTTCGGCGCGATCATGGCCGAGGTCGAGCTAGCCCCCGAGCCACAAGTCCACTTCTTCCCGCCCCTAGCGAAGAGCACCGACTGGCGAGACGCCCTCGGCATGGCCGTGGTCGCCGTCGCCGGCGTCACAGCCGCCGAGATCATCACCGGCAACGACTACCCCCTCCGCGTCGACAGCACCGACGCGGCCCACCTCGAAGACGCCTACCAGCACCTACAAACCCACTGGACGCTCCCCCGCGTCAACCTACCCACCCCCCAAGCCTTCATCCGAGCCGCCTACCTCGAAGCAGAGAACCTCATCCACACCCACCACGCCGAACTCAAGCACCTCATGCACACCATCAACACCACCGGCGACCTGCCCGCCGAGTACCTCGAACCGAACTACAAGAACCTGAAGAGCGAACTTCAACGCCTCAAAGGCGAACTCGCCCGCGAGGAAGCCCGCCAAGGCACCACGCCCCGGCCAGGCACCAAGGCGCGATCCAACCACGAGACGAAAGACCTCGTCTCAGGCTTCACCCGCCCGAACCCAGCAACCGCCTACCAGCACGGCTACGCGCTCTCCATGCGCCTGAGCGGCCCCTACCTCCACCGCAGCGGCGCCCTAGAGGGAGGAGGTGGGTTAGCGTGAAACCAGAGAGCCTAGCGCGTCGTACACGCAAAAGACGACCGAAGGCGCTCGACTTGCGGGCGCTCAGCCGCGTGCTAACCACCGCCCTGACCGCCCTTGAGGACGACTTACTCGCCGCCACCGACCCCGAAGAGAAGCGCCGCGCCGCCAGCGTCCTAGCGCAAGTCGCCGGCGTGTACACGAAGGTGATCAGCGAGACCGACTGGCAGGACGAACTAGCGAAGGTGAAGGAAGAACTCCGTGACGCGACAACGCGCCTTAGCCGACCTACAGGCACAAGCCAGGGCCCTAGCTCGACGCGGCCGAACTGACAACCTAGCGGGCGACCGCCTAGCCTTCGCCCACGCCCTCGACCTCGAACTCGACCCTTGGCAAGCCGACCTGGTACGCAGCGACGGGAAGCGCGACATACTCAACTGCTCACGGCAAGCCGGCAAGAGCACCGTCGCCGCGCTACTCGCCTTGCACGAGGCCCTGTACGTACCCGACAGCGTCACCGTCCTGATCTCACCCTCGCAACGCCAGAGCAGCGAGCTCTTCCGCAAGGTCGTTGACTTGCGGCACCAACTACCACACGCCGTCCAACTGCTCGAAGACAACCGCTTGAGCATGAGCGTTGCCGGTGGCGGTCGCGTGCTCTCCCTACCCGGCAGCGAGGCCACCATCCGAGGCATCAGCGCCGTCACGCTCCTGATCGAGGACGAAGCCGCCCGCGTCGAAGACGAGCTCTACCAAGCCATCAGGCCCATGCTCGCCGTCAAGAACGGCCGCCTCATCCTCGCGTCAACCCCGTGGGGGAAGCGCGGCCACTACTGGCAGGTATGGGATGAAGGCCAGGACTGGAACAAGGTCAAGGTGCCAGCCACGGCCGTGCCGCGCATCAGCAGCGACTTCCTCGCTCAAGAGGAACGCGACCTCCCCCGGCACGTCTTCATTCAGGTGTACATGTGCGACTT
>JACFNW010000346.1 GCA_019454665.1 Fimbriimonadaceae bacterium
TGTTCTTGAAGTCGGGGTTCACGCTGAGCACACCCGTCAGGTCGCTGGTGAAGGGGTACCTCGCGTCGAAACCCATGCGGAACGAGGACTTGCCCTCGTCGAACTCGGGCGCGGCGTAACCGAGCCACTCAACCTTGGATGTCGAGGTCGGCTTGGGCGGGTCCACCTGCTCCCAGAAGCCCATGTAGTCCCATCGGAAGCCCGGGGTCAGGTCGCTCCAGCGGCTGATGACCTGGCTGCGCGCATGAGCCCGGATGAAGTTGATATCCATGGTCTGCTGCTTCTTGTCCGGGTAGTTGAGGATCGCCCAAGGGATCTCCATCTCAACGGAGTAGCCCTCGGGGGTTCGCTTCGCGGCGGCCTTCCACTTGCCGCGCCATTCCCGCTTGTTGGCCCGCCCGCCGGCGATCTCTTCGTTGGTCGTTCCCAAAGCGTTGACCAGGAACCTCGACAACTGACCGGCTTGGCGCGTGCCGTACGTGTCGAGCATCAGCACGACGAAGTCCTCGCCGTTGAAGTCGGAACCCGGTTGAATCTGGGTGGCCACAATCTTCGAGGGGTCGGGGTCGTGGCAGACGAAAGCCACGTACAGGGCGGTGTCCGTGTAGCCCAGTCGCGCCTCGGTGCGATGCTCCGGCGGCTTGGCCGTGTAGGCATCGTAGAAGGGGGTGGCCACGGGCGCAAGGGCCCACTCTTCGGCCTCGACCGTCCCGTCAATCGCGGGCGCCTTCTCCAACTTGACGGCTGGCAGCTTGCGCTTGGAACGCACGCCGTCGTCGGCAAAGCCGGGTATTGCGAGTGCGACAAGGCAGACGGTGACGATCAGGTTCCGAGTGTTGGGGCCCAAGTGAGAATCCTTCCTAGCGCAACGCGCCACGGCGCATTACGATGTCTGGCGATGTTCAGGTTCCCGCCAGCCTTGGGATTCTGAAACAACGACGGCCCGGACCATGGGTCCAGGCCGTCGGAGACGTCGGTCAGAGCGATCAGACCTTGCGGCGTCGGCGGGCGATGACGCCCAGGCCGCCCAGAGCCAAAGCGATCATCGAAGCGGGCTCGGGAACCACGTGCATGTTGTCGAGGTACAGGGTCCGGTCGGCACCATTCGCCGAGTTGACGGCGAGGTGGATCTGGAACCAGGGGTTCGAAGCAGGCGGGGCTGCCAAACCGCTGTAGTCGAACACCAACCGGTGCGTTCCGGCGGTGGTCGGGACGTTCACCGAGGCGCCGAGCTGACGCCAGCCGTGCGTGCCATCGTTGAAGGCGAGCAACATGTTGGCCCAGTTCGACACGCCCGAGAATCCGTCCGGAACCGTCACGTCGAGTTCGAACTGGGTCGCGCCGTTGAGCGTCTGCTCGACCAGACCAGCGGTCTGCCCGGTGTTGAACCAGCCAAAGCCGCCCTGCCACGTGATGCTCAGGGCCTGAGTGCCCTCGGTGGCACCCGTGGTGCTTTGCGCCAGGTTGAGGACGACATCGCCCGAGTTGTCGGCCCAGCCTTCAAGGCCGGTTTCCCACGAATAGAGAACTTGTGCACTGCCGAGTGCCGAGAGGCCCATCAGCGTCGTCGCCAAGACCAGTCTTCGATTCATTTGGTTCTACTCCTACGTGCCGCCCACAACTCTGATCGGCCGGGTCGGTCCGCAATCTGAAAGCCTACCAGCCGTTTGCGAAGACATCGCAAATCGGGTCCAAGGGCCCAGCAGGATTCATCCCTGCTTCAGATTCCTTGCAGGTGAGGGCGCTGTTGGTGCCGAATCCCCGCAGACGATCATGAGCGTTTGGCGAGCGAGTTGGATCGGACCGGCATACCACCCCACCACGGACATCGGCGTCAATATGTTCCGCAAATCGTTCCACCTGGAGCAGATGCGGGACCGAGTGGCCATCCACGTCTCCGCCGACCAGCGATACAAGCTGTACGTCAACGGCGTCATGGTGGACTTCGGCCCCCAGCGGGGCGACCTCCTGCACTGGTTCTACCGGACGGTCGACATCGCCAAGTTTCTGCGGCTCGGCGAGAACAGGATCGTGGCCGTGGTGTGGAACTTCGGGCGCTGGGCGCCGATGGCCCAGCATTCCGCCCGGACGGGGTTCATCGTGCAAGCCGAAGACGCGCAGGACAAGGCGCTCGACACGCCCGGCACGTGGGAAGTCGCGACGCTCCCAGGCTGGGACTTCGACATGATGCACGGCCAACTCGGTCCGTTCTACATTGACGTCGGCCCCGGCGAAAAGGTGGACGGCGCGGCCCTGCCGCCCGGATGGACTTCGGGCGCGATGGAGGGCTGGACCAAGCCGAACCACGTCGCTGGCGGCGAAGCGCGCGGCACCCCCTCGGGAGGCACGCCGTGGAACCTTATCCCGTCCTCGCTGCCTCCCATGCTCTACACGCCGCGAGCCCAAGTGCCCCGCATCCGACGCGGCTACGCGAACGACCGGGGTTCCTCACCCGAGGGCCCGCTCACCGAGGCGATCCAGCTCGACGAGGGCGGCAATCTGCTGCTTGATTACGGCGAGTTGCTGTGCGCGTATCCGCGCATCCGATTGCTTGGCGAGGCCGGCGCGGAGGTACGGCTGACGTACTCGGAGTCCATGTGGACGCAGGATGGCGGCAAAGGGGACCGCTCCGCCGTCGAAGGCCGCAAGATCATGGGCTACCAGGACTGCATCAGGCTCGGCCGCGGACCGATCGAGTTCGAGCCGCTCTGGTGGCGGACGTATCGTTACCTGATGATCGAAACCGAGCGACCGGTTCAGGTCCAAGCCGTCGGGGCGATCGAAACGGGTTACCCCTACCGCGTCGAAGCCGCGTTCGAATCGCCAGACCCTGTCGTCGCACCGATGTTCCACGTCTCTGTCCGCACGGCCAAGCGGTGCGCAGGCGAGACCTACTTCGACTGCCCGTATTACGAACAACTCCAGTACGTGGGCGACACGCGCATCCAGGTGCTGCTGCACTACTTCCTCTCGCGCGACCGTGCCCTGCCCCGGAACTCGATCGAGACGATGGGGTGGTCCACGATGGAGAACGGCCTCACGCAGAGCCGCTACCCCAGCCGGCAACCCCAAGTCATCCCTACGTTCAGCCTGTATTGGCTGCTGATGCTGCACGACCAGTTGATGTACGACGGGCCCGAGGCCGCGCCTTCGTTCGTCACGCCCGAGTTCACGCGCCGCATGCTGGACGCCTACCGAGAGCTCCAGTCCAAGCCCCTCTCGGAGCAGTACTGGCAGTTCGGCGATTGGATAGACAGTTGGCCGTGGGGCATCCCCCCCGGCGGGGCGAACTCGCGCATGTGCCGCGCCCTGCTGCTTTTCGCCGA
>JACFNW010000347.1 GCA_019454665.1 Fimbriimonadaceae bacterium
TGGTCGGCGTGCGTTTGAGCAGCTTGATCAGCGCTTCGGTGGCCTCGACGCTGTTCTCCTGGTTCGCCAAGAGCCGGTGCAACTGCACGACGCCTTCGAGTTCTTCCTTCTTGAACAGAAGTTCCTCGTGGCGGGTCGAGGATCGGCGGACGTCGATGGCGGGCCAGATGCGCCGCTCGGCGAGATCGCGGTCCAACACGATCTCCATGTTGCCCGTGCCCTTGAACTCCTCGAAGATGGCGTCGTCCATGCGGCTGCCCGTATCCACGAGCGCCGAGGCGATGACCGTCATCGAGCCGCCCTCTTCGATGTTGCGCGCCGCGCCGAAGAACCGGCGGGGGCGATAGAGGGCCGAGGGGTCCAGACCGCCCGAAAGTGTTCGGCCCGAGGGGTTGATCGTGAGGTTGCTGGCGCGGGAAAGGCGCGTCAGCGAGTCGAGCAGGATGACCACGTCGCGACCGGCTTCGACCAATCGCTTGGCTTGCTCCAGGCACAGGTCGGCGACGCGCATGTGGTTTTCGGCGGGCTCGTCGAACGTCGAGGAGATGACCTGGCCCTTGACGCTGCGCCGCATGTCGGTGACTTCTTCGGGCCGCTCGTCCACCAACAGGACCATGAGATACACGTCCGGGTGATTGGTGGTGACCGCGTTGGCGATCGTCTTGAGCATGCTCGTCTTGCCGGCTTTGGGGGGCGAGACGATGAGGCCGCGTTGGCCCATGCCGATGGGGGCGATGAGATCAATGATGCGGGCCGCGATCTTGTCCGGCGTCGTCTCCATCATGATGCGCCGGTCGGGATAGAGCGGAGTGAGTTCGTCGAAGTTCTTGCGTCCGCTCTGGGCGAGCGCCACGGCGCCGATGCCGTTCACGCTTTCGACGCGGAGCATGCCCTTGTACTTCTCGCCTTCTTTCGGCAGTCGCGCCAAGCCGTAAACGGTGTCGCCGGGGCGGAGGTTGAAGCGCTTGATCTGCGACTGCGAGACGTAGATGTCTTCGAGCGAGGGCGAATAGTTGTCCCGGCGCAGGAATCCCCAACCGTCGTTCAGGATTTCGAGAATGCCCCGGCCGTAGGTGAGTCCTTCGACGTCGAGGTTGACGTTCAGCAGTTGCTCGATGACTTCGGAGCGGGACGTGCTGAGGGGGATCTTGGCCGCCTTGGCGGCCTTGGCCAGTTCGGCGGGGGTCATGGAATCAAAGTGGGCGTAATCCACTTCGGGCATCTGTTCGAGGTCGGACAGATCGGTCTTCGGCATCTGACCGGCGCCGCCTCGTTTGCGCCGACGGTTTTGTCCGCCTCCATCGGCAGACTTTCGTGGTCTGAATTGGTGCATCGGAACGCTCCTGCTTGGGAGAAATGGGAAGGGTCTGGAAGAAGCGCGGCTTCCGGGGGAGGTGATCAGCCGCCTAAGACGGCGATATGCCCGAGATTGCGATACTGCTCCGCGCTATCCAACCCGTATCCTACCACAAACTCGTTGGGAATCTCAAATCCCAAAAAATCCACGTTCACTTCGACCATGCGTGCCGTGGGCTTGGAAAGCAGGGCGGCCACTCGAAGGCTCTTCGGTCGGCGGGTGGCGAACAGCTCGCGCAGGTGCTTGAGCGTCTGGCCCGTGTCCACGATGTCCTCGACCAACAACACGTTGCGGTCCTCGAACGAGGTGTCGGCGTCCTTTTTGAGTTGGACGATGCCGCTGGAGCGTTGCTCGGTGCCGTAGCTGCTCACTTGGATGAAGTCCACGGCCACCTCGCCGACCAGACGGCGCACCAAGTCGGCGTGGAACAGGAAGGCGCCCTTCAGCACACAAACGGCCAGGATGGGCTCGCCTGCGTAGGCGGCGTTGATGTCGCGGGCCATCTCGTCCATCCGGTGTTGGATGGCATCAGCCGTTAGGAGGGTCGTCATGAGACGGTGGGATTCTACTTCCTCGCCCCCGTTCATTCGATCTGTCAAACTATGGAACATGTCCCTGAACGCGGGCCACGAGCTTGTTCTCGTCGTGGATTTCGGTGGCCAATACACCCAGCTGATCGTGCGCCGCATCCGCGAACACGGGGTCTACAGCGAGATGGTGCCTTACACCAAAGCGGCCGCAGCCATCCGCGAACGCAAACCCGCCGCTGTGGTGCTGAGCGGGGGACCGCGATCGGTGGACGAGGCCGACGCTCCGACCATGGACCCAGCCGTGCTCCAGGGCATCCCGACGCTGGGCATCTGTTACGGCCACCAGTGGCTCGCGGCCAACATGGGCGGCGCGGCGCGCAAAGCCGAAGGCCGCGAATACGGCAGGCAGGCACTGACCTCGGTCGCCGCCAACTCCTGGTTGACCGGCCTTGCTTCGCGTCAGGTGTGGATGAGCCACGGCACCGAGGTCGTCCAGCCTCCCTCCGGAGCCGAAGTCATCGCCTCGACCGACGGTTGTCCGGTCGCGGCGTTCGCCGACGAGGCGAACAAGCGGTACGGCGTCCAGTTCCATCCCGAGGTCAGCCACACGCCAGCCGGCAATGAGATCCTGCGCCGGTTTCTGTTCGAGCGCGTAGGGCTCAAGGGCGATTGGACGACGGCCAACTTCATTGAAGAGAGCGTCGCCCGCATCCGCGAGGAGGTCGGCGATGCGAAGGTGCTATGCGCCGTCAGCGGCGGCGTGGACAGTTCGGTCATGGCCGCCTTGCTGACGCGGGCCATCGGCGATCGGGCGGTCTGCGTGTTCGTGGACCACGGGCTGTTGCGCAAAGGCGAGGCCGATCAGGTTCGTCGGGCGTTCACCGAGCACTTTCACCCGCGGCTGATCGTGTTCGATGCTCGGGCCCGGTTCTTCTCGGCGCTTGCGTCCATCACCGATCCCGAGCAGAAGCGCAAGACGATCGGCGAGCAGTTCGTGCGCGTGTTCGAAGACCACGCCGAAGAGCTCAAGGACTGCACGTTCTTGGCGCAGGGCACGCTCTATCCCGATGTGATCGAGAGCGGCAGTTCGACAGCGGCCAAGATCAAGACCCACCACAACGTGGGCGGTCTGCCGGACTGGATGCGGCTCAAGCTGATCGAGCCGTTGCGCTGGCTGTTCAAGGACGAGGTGCGCGCGCTGGGGCGAGCGTTGGGCTTGCCCGAGGAAATGGTCGAGCGCGAACCGTTCCCCGGCCCGGGCCTGGCGGTCAGGATTTTGGGCGAAGTGACGCCGGCTCGAGTCGCCACCGTTCAGGAGGCCGACTGGATTTTCCGCACGGAGTTGCGCGCCCGCGGGCTGAACGTGGGCATCTGGCAGTCGTATGCAGCGCTGCTGGGGGATGTGCGAAGCGTGGGGGTCATGGGCGACGCCCGCACCT
>JACFNW010000348.1 GCA_019454665.1 Fimbriimonadaceae bacterium
CCAGACGCCGCCGACGCCGTCCCAGTACCAGACTTCGCCGCCGGTGATTTCGTTGCGGGTCCGCGAGTTGTACACGCCGAATCCGCACGTGGTGGCGGAGCACCACTCGGAAGCCTCGCGGCGCGGGGGCATGGCCCACTGGCTGTTGAGGATGAACGGGTTGTCGGTGATTTTGGCCGGACCGAAGGGGTCCATGATCATGTCCACCGTCTTGTAGTAGGGCAGGGTGAGGACCGCGAACGACGGCTGGCTCCACCACTCGTTGGTCGAGTAGCCCGCCACGGGGGCGAGGATGTCGTCGTAGTCGGCCGAGTAGAGAATGACGCCGAGGCCCAGCTGCTTCGCGTTGGAGAGGATGACGGCTTGTTTCGCCGCCGTCTTGGCCTGCGCGTAAACGGGGAAGAGCATCGCTGCAAGAATGGCGATGATGGCGATGACCACCAGAAGTTCGATGAGGGTAAAGGCTCGCTTCATTGACTTAGCCGAGGTGCACTCGGCTCACCTCCGCATCCATTGTCAATGAAGTTTCCCCAGATTCCAAGAAAAGATCGCGGAACTTTTCATAAAAGTGGCCCCTTCCTGAACGGATTCCAGATTTGGTATGGACATCAGCCGTTTTGGTCACCATGCGTCGCCGCGAAACCGGAGTCCAGCGGATCGGCGAAGGGCATCCAGCGTCGCCATGTTCCCCAAAGTGTCCGCTTTGGACATCGTCGGAGACTCCCTTTGGTCAAGGTATTGAGCGACGACCGTCGCCTGATGGCCCCAGAGGTCCGCCGGACCCTCCACCCGAACCGGCTCGGGTTCGCGGCCCCGGCGATGCAGGACGGCGGGTTCGCCGCAGAACCACGGACTGGGGACCTCGATGCGTCCCTCGTCGCCGCAAACGACCGCTTGGTTCCGAAGATCGAGGTGGATGGCGGTTTGGAACGACGCACGAAGGCCAGATGGGAACTCGAGCAGCCCCGCGCCGACGGCATCGTATCCCGCCGCGGTGATCTCGCACACGTACTCGGCCCGCTCGGGTTCGCAACCCGCGATCAGGCGCGAGAACGAGACGGGGTAGCTGCCGACGTCCATCAGCGCGCCGCCGCCGAGTTCGCCGACGGTGCGGAAGTTGGTCCACTCGCGGCCAGCTTGGAAGCCGAAACTCGCCTCGACCATCCGGGGCGTCCCGATGGCGCCTTCCCGCACGAGTTCGGCCACGCGTAGGGTCAGCGGGTGCGAGCGGTACATCCACGCCTCCATGAAGAACACGCCGCACCGCTCGACCTCGGCCAGGGCGCCGCGGGCCTCCTCGGCGTTCAACGTGAACGGCTTTTCGCACAGGACGGCCTTGCCGGCTTGGGCGCACCAGACCGTCGCCTCGGCGTGCACATGGTGCGGCAAGCCGATGTAGACGGCGTCCACACCCGGATGGGCGAGGGCTTCGGCGTACGAGCCGTAACCGGTGCCACCGAACTCGTTGCAGAACGTCGCGGCACGCTCGGCGTCTCGGGAGCCGACGGCCACCAGGTTGCCGCTGTCGCACGCGCGGAGTCCGGCGGCGAACTTGCGCGAGATGCTTCCGGGGCCGAGAATCGCCCAATTCAGTTTGGTCATCGGGACCTTCGATTCAATCCAAGGCGCGCGATTCCTGCCCGCGATGGGACTTTGGCTGGGGCTTGGCGATCCCGGCACGAATGCCAGAGTTTGACTTGGTACGCCCGAGACCTTGACTTTTGCCGTGAGGTTGTGCGCAAGCAGCCGCCGATCACCAAGTTACAGGCCGGAGTACGGCGATGAAGATTCATGGACGCAAACGATATGGCTACGCACTTTGGATGATCGGCATGGCTGCCGTCGTCGGGGTTTCGGCGCTGGTGCGCCAGATCGCCCACCCGGTGGTCGTGCAGGGCCAATCCATGGAGCCCACGTTCACGGATGGCCAGCGCCTTTGGGTGACCGAAGCGTACTGGCTGTTTGGCGGGCTCAAGGCGAACGACGTCGTGCTCGTGCGGAGCCCCGAAGACGGCGACGTGTTGATCAAGCGCGTGTACGGTCTGCCGGGACAGGAGATGGACTGGGACGCTCCGACGCTGCAGCAGGTCGGCAATCGCCGGTACGTTCCTGCGAACGCCATCTTCATCGTGGGCGACAACCCCGAGGTCTCCGTGGACAGCCGCGACTTCGGGCCGGTGCCCCTGAACCACGTGATCGGCAAAGTGCTCCAATAGCCGGGCGTCCCGCTGGTCTAGAATAGCGGTATGGAAAAGCGTTTGCCCATTCTTGCCGCCTTCGCCCTGTTCGTTGCCGCCGGGTGCGACATGGGCATGGACGACACCTCCAAGCCCGTCGCGAAGACCGACGCTTCCGTGCCCGACAAGCCCAAGAGCGAGGGGATGGTCACCGAGCCTTCGGCCGACGACCAGGCCAAGCTCGACGGCCTGACGGCCAAGCAGGAAGCCGCGGCGAAGGCCATGGAGGCCGAAGCGACGGACGCCACAAAGAAGGCCTTCGTCGAGGCTTCGATGGAGTTGGCGAACTACCTGACCTTCGACGCGCCGCTCCCGCCTCGCGAGAAGTACCGCCCCGCGCTGAAGCTCTACAACAAAGTGCTCGAAGTCGAGCCGGAGAACGAGAAGGCGAAGGAGACCAAGAAGGTCATCGAGGACATTTACGCCAGCATGGGCATGCCCGTGCCGCAGGACTGACGCGTGTCTGAAGCGCCGAACCCGGTATCGGTGCATCCCAAGCCTCGGGTCAGGGATCGCATCGAGTTTCCGTACGTGCGGAACATGGCATGGCTGTGCGTCGTGCTCACGTTCGTCCCGTCCGGGTTCGGTTTGTTGACGGCTTCGATCGGCTCCACGTTCGTCGGCAACCCGTTCGCGTTCGACGACCACATGGTGTATGCCGCCTGGATGCGCCAGGGCATGGAGGGCCGGTTGCTCATGGACAACCGATTCGCCGTGGAGCCCCAACCGGGCCTGACCGTCCACCTCTACTTCTTCCTGCTCGGCTTGATCGCCAAGTTGGTCGGGGTGGCGTGGTCTTCGGCTTTGGCCCAGGCGGCGTTCACGTTCGCCTTCGTGTGGCTGGTGTACGGCCTGATCCGGCGGGTCACGCAAGACATCTTCATCATCAAAGTGGCGATGGGGCTCGTCTGCTTCGGCGGCGGGCTCGGGTACCTGGTTTGGCACACGTATGGGCGCGAGATCGTTGCCGGCGCCTCGCCTTTGAAGGGCTTGATGGGCGGTCGATTGCCCGTGGACGTTTGGCAGCCCGAGGCGTTCGTGTTTCCCTCGATGCTGACCAACGGTCTGTTCATGGTCAGCCTGTG
>JACFNW010000349.1 GCA_019454665.1 Fimbriimonadaceae bacterium
GCCCGAAATCCTCGCCTATATCAACTACGTGGCCGACAAGTACGACCTGCGCGGAGATATCCAGCTCGAGACTCGCGTGACCTCGGCCCATTTCGATGAGGCGGCGAACCGCTGGACGGTTACCACCGACCGGGGAGACGAGTACTCGGCGCGGTTCTGCATCATGGCCACGGGCTGCCTGAGCGCGGCCAGGGTGCCGGACATTCCGGGCCTCGAGAACTACCAGGGCGAGTGGTACCACACCGGCGCCTGGCCGCACGAGGGGGTGGACTTCACGGGGAAGACCGTTGGCGTCATCGGCACGGGATCATCGGCTATCCAGTCGATCCCGCTCATCGCGCAGCAGGCGAAACACCTGACCGTGTTCCAGCGGACCGCGAACTTCAGTGTGCCCGCGCACAACGGCCCGCTCGACGACCAGTACCGCGAGAGGATGACGACCGGCTACACGCGGATCCGGGCCGAGGCGCGCAACTCCCCGGCGGGCATCCTGGGCCGGGCCATGAACGACAAGTCGGTGCTCGAAGCGGCCGAGGAAGAACGGAAGAGGGAGTTCGAGGAGCGGTGGGCCCTCGGCGGGTTGGGGCTGGGCAGCGCTTTTAACGACATCAGCCTCAACCTCGAGGCGAACGCGATCGCGGCCGAATTTGTGCGTTCGAAGATCCGCGAAATCGTGAAGGACCCCGAGACGGCCGAGCTCCTCTGCCCGCGCGACTACCCGTTCGGCACGAAGCGGCTCTGCGTGGACACCGACTACTACGGCACCTTCAACCGCGACAACGTGAAGCTCGTGAGCATCAAGGACAACCCGATCCAGGAGATCACGCCGAAGGGGCTCCGCACGGGGACCGGCGAGTACGAATTCGACGCCATCGTGTTCGCGACAGGCTTCGATGCGATGACGGGCGCCCTGCTGAACATCGATATCCGGGGCCGCGGCGGCCTGACGCTCCGTGAGAAGTGGGAACACGGGCCCCGGACGTACCTGGGGCTCCAGGTCGCCGGTTTCCCGAACCTGTTCACCATCACCGGGCCCGGGAGCCCATCGGTGCTCAGCAACATGATCGTGTCGATCGAGCAGCACGTGGACTGGATTTTCGATTGCGTGAGCTACCTCCGCGAGCGCGAAATCACCACTATCGAGGCGAGTCCCGAGGCCGAGGACCGCTGGGTCGACCATGTCAACGAGGTGGCGAGCCGCACTCTCTACCCGCTGGCCAATTCGTGGTACATCGGCGCGAACATCCCGGGGAAGCCCCGGGTCTTCATGCCGTACATCGGTGGCGTGGGGAATTACGCGCAGAAGTGCCAGCAGGTCGCCGAGAACGGCTACGAGGGCTTCGAGCTCGACTCCGGCCGCGTAGCGGCCGGAGCAAGGTAGGCGGACGATGCCCTGGCCCGCGACGCGGGGCGGACGTTGATCGAGACGACGCTCCGCGCGTAGTCATCGGATGGCAAAAGGAAGGGGCAGCCCCATGGGGCTGCCCCTTCCCCGTTTGCGAGGAGACCCGTCTAGCCGAGCCGCTCGATGATGGTGGCCGTGCCAATCCCGCCGCCAACGCACATCGTGACGAGGCCATAGCGGCCACCCGTTCGCTCGAGTTCGTTGAGGAGCGTGCCGAACAGGCGGGCGCCCGTGCACCCGGTGGGGTGGCCAAGCGCGATGGCGCCTCCGTTCACGTTGACCTTGCTCATGTCGGCGTTCATCTCGCGCTTCCACGCCAGCACCACGCTCGCGAAGGCCTCATTGATTTCCACGAGGTCGATGTCGCGCAGGGTGAGGCCCGCGCGAGAGAGCGCGAGCGGAGTCGCCGTGATCGGGCCGGTGAGCATCAGGGCCGGGTCGGAGCCCACCACGGCCTGCGAGACGATGCGTGCGCGGGGCTTCCAGCCCATCTCCCTGGCCTTTTCGGGGTGCGTGAGGAGCACGGCGGCCGAACCGTCCGTGATCTGGCTCGAGTTGCCGGCGTGGTGCACGCCGTTCTCCTTGAAGCTGGGCTTCAACCCCGACAGAACCTCGAGCGTGGTGCCCGGGCGGATGCCTTCGTCGAAGTCGATGGTTGCGTCTTCCCAGTCCTCGGTGCCGTCGGCCTTCTTGACCTTCTGGTTGCCGGGCACGGGAACGAGCTCGTTCTTGAATCGGCCCTCCTTCTGTGCGCGGGCCGCGCGTGCCTGGCTTTCGACCGCGAACTCGTCGGCTTCGCCGCGGGTGATGCCCCACTTCTCGGCGATGCGCTCAGCGGCGATGCCCTGCGAGGAGAGGTCGTACTGGTCGGCCATGGCCTTCGTGAAAGGCGTGCCCATGCCCTGGCCCACGCTCGCGCCCAGCGGGATCTGCGACATGAACTCGGTCCCGCCGGCGACCACCACGTCGTGCACTCCCGCAGCGATCTGGTTGGCCGCGAAGTGCACCGCCTGCTGGCTCGAGCTGCACTGGCGGTCGAGCGTCACACCAGGGATCGTGTACGGCCAGCCAGCCGTTAGGACGACATTGCGGGCAAGGTTCGTGGACTGAGCGCCAACCTCGCTCACGCAGCCGTAGATGACGTCGTCCACGACGTCCGGGTCGAGGTTGTTGCGCTTCACGAGCTCCTTGAGCAGAAGCGCCGAGGTTTCGACCGGGTGGTTCTTGCTGAGGACACCGCCACGCCGGCCGAGCGGCGTTCGGATTGCATCGACGATGACAACTTCTCGCATGGTTCCATTCCTTGTTCCCGGGGGATGTGTGGAGTGCGAAGGGAGTGTACCAGCGGCCGGGCTGGTTGAGATCATGCGGCGAATCAGGCCGTGGGGGCGGCGAAGCGGATGACACCGGGCACGATTTCGATGCGCGCCGGCAGATAGCCCCCAAACTCGCCATCGAGGTCGAGCATGGTTCGCCCTGGCGAAGAAAGTTCGACCACCCTGGCCGGGTGGCGGTCGATGCCGTCCATGTCGAGGTGGGTGCCCCCGTTCCGCTGCCCGGATACAGCCTTGAGCACGGCCCGCCGGGGCAGGTCGCCCCAGCGGATGACGTCGAACAGTCCATCGTCCGGCGAAGCACCCGGCGCGGCCACGAGGTCGCCGCCCCAGAGCTTCATGTTGTGGACGCTCACCGTGTTGTAGCGCGCGTCGAACTCCTGGCCGTCGATGGAGAGGGTGAACGGGCGCCCCATCGGGCCGGCCATCTTCACGGCCGTCATGATCATGTTTGGGGCAGTATCGCCGAGACGCTTCAGCCAGCGCGGGGTCGATTGCGAAATCTCGGAGACCCAGCCCGCGGAGGCGTGGACGAGGAAGTAGCGCACGAGCTCGCCCCCATCGGCGCCCCGC
>JACFNW010000350.1 GCA_019454665.1 Fimbriimonadaceae bacterium
GAGGTGCTCGGCATCCGCACGACGGCATGGCTCGCCCCGTACGACCTGGGCGTGAGCCAGATCCTCACCCTTCGCGCCGAGCCGACGCTCGTCGAGGGGGTGGTCGAGTTGAAGCTGCACATCGTGCGGTTGAGCGGCGAGAGCGAGAACTGGGTGAACGTGAACCGACGCTTCCTGCGAGACATCCGCAAGCAGTTCCTCACGTGGCGCACGCTGGACGCCTCCCAACGAACGGGCTACGCCGAGCGCGCCGAACAGACCTTCAGCTCCTATGCCGTCTCGCCTTAGCCATCCAGCAACGGCGACGCGCCCCGGATGGGCATCAAGGATGCGCCGTGAGCGGGCGGATGCTCCAGCCCCACCGACCGGAGCATTGAGAAGGATATCATGAGCCGATATGTCCGCCATCATCGAAGTCGCCGCACGCGAAATCCTGGATTCCCGAGGCAACCCCACTCTCGAAGTCGACGTCCTGCTCGAAGGGGGCCATGTCGGCCGAGCAGCCGTCCCCAGCGGCGCCAGCACAGGCCAGTTCGAAGCGGTCGAACTGCGCGATGGCGACCCCTCCCGCTACGGCGGAAAGGGTGTCCTCAATGCCGTGGCCAACGTCACCGACGTCATCGCCCCGGAGATCATTGATTTCGATGCCACCGACCAAGTCGCGCTCGACGACTTCCTGATCGAACTCGACGGCACCCCCAACAAGGCCAAGCTCGGCGCGAACGCGATGCTCGGCGTCTCGTTGGCGTGCGCCAAGGCCGCCGCCCGCGAGGCAGGTCTGCCGCTGTACCGCTACGTCGGCGGCACGTCGGCCCGAGTGCTCCCCGTGCCGATGTTGAACATCCTCAACGGTGGCAAGCACGCCGATTCGAACGTGGACTTCCAAGAGTTCATGATCCTGCCCATCGGCGCGGCGTCGTTCGCCGAGGCGTTGCGCATGGGTTCGGAGGTGTTCCATGCGCTCAAGGGCGTGCTGAAGAACGCGGGCCTCAGCACGGGTGTCGGCGACGAGGGCGGCTTCGCCCCCAACCTCGAATCGCAGGACCACGCGTTCGACTACCTGATCCAGGCGATCGAGAAGGCCGGCTACTCGGCGGGCAAGGACATCTGGCTCGGCATTGATGCGGCGGCGACCGAGTTTTTCGAGAACGGCAAGTACCACTACAAGAGCGGCGACAAGCGCGAGCGCACCGGCGCCGAGCAGGTGGAGTACCTCGCGGCCTTGTGCGCCAAGTACCCCATCCTGAGCATCGAAGACGGCTGCTCCGAGGACGATTGGGACACGTGGAAGGCCCTGACGGACGCCATCGGCGACCGAGTTCAATTGGTCGGCGACGACCTGTTCGTCACGAACGTCGAGCGCCTGAGCCGAGGCATCGCCACCGGCACCACCAACTCGATTCTCATCAAGGTCAACCAGATCGGCACGCTCACCGAGACTTTGGCGGCGGTGGACATGGCGAACCGAGCCGGGTTCACGTCCGTGATGAGCCACCGCTCCGGCGAAACCGAGGACACCACGATCGCCGACCTCGCCGTGGCCACAAACTGTGGCCAGATCAAGACGGGCGCCCCCAACCGCACCGACCGAGTGGCCAAGTACAACCAATTGCTCCGCATCGCAGAGATGCTGGAAGGCGCAGCGGTCTATGGCGGCGCGCAGGCGTTCGGCAAGCTGGCCGGTCGTCTGAGCTAACGCCAGCGGTAGACGCGGGCTGGAAACCTACCGGGGTACGAGATCGCAGGCCTCGGGCGGCATCCAGCCCGCGTCCTTGCCTTCCCACTTCACGTTGCAGCCTATCGGGTTGGTCAGGGGGACGGCCACCGGCCGTCCGGCGAGCACGTCTTCCAGGGCGTCCACGAGTTCGTGCGTCGTCGCTTGCGTGTGGTCGCGGGGGAAGTCAATGGCCCGCCCGGTGTAAACCAGCTTGCGCGAGCGGTCGAACACGAAGAAGTGCGGCGTGCGCAACGCGCCGTATGCCCGCGCGACGTCCTGAGTCGCATCGTGCAGGTACGGCCACGGGAACGCGTGCTCGTTCATGCGCTCGACCATGTGGTCGTACGAGTCGTGCGCGTAAGTGTTCGGGCTGTTGGCATTGATCGCCACAAACGCCACCGAGCGGTCGGCGTAGTTCAGGGCGATGCGCCGGGTGTCCTCGTCGCTGCCCAACACATAGGGGCAGTGGTTGCACGTGAAGAACACCACGAGCACGTCGCTCCCGTCGAACTCGGCGAGGGTGTGACGCCGGCCATCGGTGCCGAGCAGGTCGAAGTCCGGAGCCTCGGACCCCAGGGGCAAGTGAACGTGTTGGTCATGGGTGGAGCATGGCACATGCTCGGTGGACGGTTCTAGGCGGGGCGGCTAGCTCGTCGCTCGCACTTCGAGACCGAGCGGTGGCTGATGGCCAATCGCGGGTACGTCGAGGAGCGTTCGGTGCTGGGGATCGCCGACCACTGCGACGGTTGCTTGGCGGAGGCCGGGAAGGGCTGGCGTCCGATCGGGACTCTGTTGCCGATCGGCGGTCGAGACTGCAAGGCGCGGTGCCGGTGTTGGTTCGAGTATCGAAAGCGGGACGCGTTCGGCCAAACGAGCGGCGACGGCGACGTCGAGATCGTTCAGCGGCCCGACCTCGAGAAGCTGTCGGAAGCCGAGTTTGTCGAGGCGATCCGTCACGAGCAGGTAGAGGTGCTTGGCGCGTTTCGGGACGGCAAGCAGATCCATGTGCCCCACCAAGGGGCGAGAAACGGGGTGCCGTTGTTGGACGACTTTGCGTACGACGGCGCAACGGTGGTGCACAACCACCCCGACGACAAGGTTCCGAGCTCTGAAGACCTGATCACGGCACGCAAGCGAAGGGTTTTACGATTGATCGTCGCAACCCCCAACCGGGTGTTTCAGGTTGAACCAGAAACAACTTGGCCAGAAAAGGCGTTCGTTCTGGAAGCGTATGTAGAAGCTGAGGCTCTTGCGCAGGAAGCCACTGCACGCGATGTGTCCAACCTAAAAGACCCGCCAGGCGACGAGTGGGCTCTAGAACGCTTTCGCAGGCGGTTGCGAGTGACGTTGGCCAGGGCACTAAGACACATCGGTGTTATAATGAAGTTCAGATGAGTCGCGATGCGCTCGATGATCGGATCACCGAAGTTTCCGAGGCGCTCTTTCTGCTGAAGGTGCCAATTCGGAGTGTTCCTCAGGACGTCAAGCATGAGATCGCGGATTCTCTTGTTGACAACCGCGATTACCTTGAGCAGGTGCGGTGGGCGCTGATCGCACGCGGATACCTGCCGAAGCCGGAGAAG
>JACFNW010000351.1 GCA_019454665.1 Fimbriimonadaceae bacterium
CCACGGGCGACGCCGCTGGCACGACCGGCGACGCGACGGGCACCACGGGCGACGCTGCTGGCACGACCGGCAACTAATCGAAGTTCACTCACGACCGGCCGGGGCCCTGGGGTCCCGGCCATTATTGTTTGTCGTCGCACGTCTGATAGGAAGATGAAGCGCTGGTTGCCTTGGATCGTCGTCGCTTTGGGCCTCGGAGTGGCTATCGGGTTCGCGTTCTGGTTCCGGGTCCGTGTGTCCGATGGCCCCGGCGAAGCGACCAGCGATGCGCGGGCCTGGATTCGATTGATCGCCATCTACGGCGGTCTGGCCATCGCCGCCGCCGTTGTGGTGATCCGCAGCACGGATCGCCGCTTGAGGACCACGGCGGCCAAAGCGCTCGGCTGGGTGGGTGCGGTTTTGGTGACGGCCCTGGGCGGCACGATGCTCTCCATCGCCGACACGGCGGTATCGGCTAGCCAGAGCGGCTTCCTCGACGATGTGGAGCAACGCACCTACGAAGGCGACGTCGAGGCCAATCTGAAGGCGATCCACACGGCCCTGATGCTGGTGCACGACAGCGACGGGCAGTTCCCGGATGCGGATGGGTGGATGGACGCCATCGCCAACCGCCTCAAGACGAGCGACCTTTCCGAAGAGGAGGCCGCCAAGAAGCTGGTCAATCCCGACTTGGCCAAGGGCGATGGCGAGTACGGGTTCGCCCTGAACGCCGAAGTCGCCGGCAAGTTCGTGGACGACCTCGCGGGGTCGGAAACGATCTTGGTGTTCGAGAGCGCCTCTCTGCAGCGCAGCGCATCGGGCAGCCCTGAAAGGGACGCCGCGGACCCTCCGCGCAAAGGTGGGAATCTGGCGATCACGGTGGGCGGCGAGCTCGTTCGGCTCGATTGACGCGCCCAAAGTCGCGTTCACAGCATCCGGCCCGACCTGCTGCAGGTACCATGAACCGTCCCCAAGGATCAACGGAAGTGAAGCCATGCCCGAAGAGACCCCGGTGCCCGCAACGCTCGAAGCACTGGAGGGCCTGGTTGAAGAGCAACGGTTCGAGCAAGCGTCCGATCTGATCAAGGCGGCCAACCCGGCCGACGCCGCCGACGCGCTCCAGAGCCTCGACCCCGACGACATCGCGCGCGTCCTTGGCGTCCAGGACACCGGCCACACCGCCGACGTTCTGGAGGAACTCCCCGACGACATCGCGGCCAAGACGCTCGTCCACTTCCCGGTCGAACAAGCGGCCAAAGTCGTCCGCGAACTCATCTCCGACGAAGAGGCCGACATCCTGCAGGAGATTCCCGAGGAGCAGCGGGAAGCGATCATCGAGAGCCTGGACGCCGAGCAGCAGGCGCTCGCCCGCGAGATGCTCTCCTATCCCGAGGACACCGCCGGCGGCCTGATGCAAAAGGAGTTCGTCGAGGTGCCCTTGCGCGCCCGGGCAGGCGAAGCCGTCGCCATGCTGCAGGCCCGGGCCGAGGAGATCGCCAACTATCCCGCGGCCTACCTTTACGTCACCGACAACGACGGCGTGCTCAAGGGCATTTTGAACCTGCGCGCCCTGTTGTTCAGCGCCCCCGAGACGCGCGTCGTCTCGATCATGACCAAGACGCCCGTCACCGTCTCGGTCGAGATGCCGGGCGAGGAGCTTTACGACTTGTTCCGGAGGCACCGCTACCTGGCCCTGCCCGTGGTGGATCGGCAGGGGGTCATGCGCGGCGTGGTGACCAAAGACGACGCGATGCAGTTCGAGATCGAGAGCGGCGAGGAGGAATTCCTGCGCTTCAGCGGTATCGCGGGCGGCGAAGAAGTGCGCGACATGCCCACGTGGCTGCGCGCGCGCCAGCGCCTGATTTGGCTGGTCCCCAAAATGGTGTTGAACGTGGCGGTCGGCGCCGTGATCGCGCACTTCTCGGGCGTCTTGGAGGAGATCATCGCGCTCGCTTCGATCCTGCCCATCATCTCCGACATGGGCGGTTCGGCGGGAAGCCAAGCCATCGCCGTCTCGATCCGCGAGCTGTCGCTGGGACGCATCAAGCCCAACGAGGTGGCTTGGGTGTTCGGCAAGGAAGTGGGCGTCGGGGTGATGAACGGCCTCGCGCTGGGTTCGCTGTTGGCCCTGGGGACCTACGTTTGGAAGGGCGATCCGACGCTCTCGCTGGTGGTGGGCGGCGCGTTGGTGGTGAACAGCATCCTGGCCGTGACGCTGGGCGGGTTGCTGCCCTTGTTCCTGCAGCGGCTGAAACTCGACCCGGCGGGCGGCTCCGCGCCGATCCTGACGATGACGACGGACGTGTGCGGCTTCTCATTGGTGCTCTGGCTGGCGGGCTATCTGCTCGGCCACCTGCGGTGAGGCTAAACTTCCCTCATGTTCGGGCAGGTGCAGCGACTCGAGGTCGAGAACTTCCGCTCGATCCGCCACGTCGAGGTCTCCTTGGGAGCGGTCAATCTCGTCACCGGCGCGAACGGGTGCGGCAAGAGCAACCTCTTCAACGCGTTTCGCCTGATCCGCGCGGCGGTCGAGGGCCGACTCGCCGCAGCGGTGGCCGAGCAAGGAGGGTTGGCCTCGCTCTTGTGGGCGGGTCCCAGGCAAGAAGGTCCGGTGCGCATGCGCCTCAAAGTCGCGGCGGACCCCTTCGAATACGAAGTGACGCTCGGATTGCGCCCGGCAAGCGAACTCCCGCTCTTCCCGTTGGACCCGCAGATCAAATCCGAAACCGTTCGCTTGGCCGGCAGAGTCTTGGTCGACCGGAGTTCCTCCGTGGCCAAAATGCGGGGGCTGGAGGGCCCTTGGAACCTGCGCACCGACCTGGTGGACGCCGAGTCCGTCTTCGCGCAAATCCGCGATCCCGAGCGCTATCCCTTCCTGTTCCAGTTCCAGGAACTGGTGCGGCGCTGGACCTTCTACCACGACTTTCGAACCGACGACTCGTCGCCGATCCGCCGCTCGGCTCTGGCCACCTATGCGCCGCGCCTCGCCGAAAACGGCTCGAACCTGGGGCCCGCGCTGTTTGTCGTGACCGAGCAAGGCGACAACGATTCGCTCCGTTCGATTCTCGGCGACGCGTTCCCCGAGACCGAGTTCCTTTCCGAGCGCGAGCAGCCTTCCATGGTGCTGCCGGGCATTGACCGAAAGTTCCACCCGCGCGACTTCTCGGACGGCACGCTCAAGTTTCTTTGCCTGGCCACGGCGTGCTTCAGCCCCCGTCCGTCGCCACTGATCGCGTTCAACGAGCCGGAGGCCAGCCTGAACGCCTCCGTTCTGGAGCCGCTGGCGGATGCCTTCGCGCATGCGAGCCAGTTCA
>JACFNW010000352.1 GCA_019454665.1 Fimbriimonadaceae bacterium
GAGGCAGGAGCGGCACGAGAAAGTGCCGGACGAGCAACACGCCCACCAGAGCGGGCACTGCGAACGCCAACCCGATGCGCGGCTCGACCAGTCCACGTCGCCCGAAACCGATCGCCGAGACGGCCGCGTTGAGCCCCACGACGCCGAGCGAAAACCCGGTGGCGCGGACGGGGTCAACCTTGAACAAGTACACCAGGATCGGCACGGTGAGGATCGCGCCTCCGCCGCCCGTGAGCCCGAGCGCCAGCCCCGCCAGAGCCAGGAGTGCGTAGCCCGCTATCTCGATGAGAGGCCCCCGTGCAGGCGGATGGCTCCGATCCGCGCGGCGAGCCGGGCTTTGGCCGCTCCGCGCAACGCCATTGCTTCGTCCCAGCCGATCGCCTGGAACTCCACAGAAGCGCCAGGTGCCAGCTGCCCAAGACGATCCAGATCGGCCTCCGCCACCACACCGACCTTCGGGTAGCCGCCAAGCGTGGGGCCATCGGGTCCGACGACGAGCAGCGTGCCGCTCGGCGTCCATTGCACGGCCCCGACGCATGCGGGCTCGCTCGGCAGTTCGTGCGCGTGGGTCGGTGCGTCCGCGCGGTTCAAGCGCAATCCGACACGGTCGCTGTGGACGCCGATGGTCCATGGAGTCTCGATGAGTGTTTCCAACGGAAGGAGAGATGCTTGCGGCCCCGGACAGAGATTCAACGGTCCCGCCGCGAGCGATGCAACCGGCTCGGCTAGCCGCAACGGGACGCCCGTCGCGCTCGACCAAGCGACGACGACCCGCGCCCCGCGCCCGACCTTTCCACGTACGGAGATGCGATCCCCGTTGCGCACCAGATACCTTCCGTCGCCGGGGCGGCGCGTCTTCCCGACGATCACCTCGCAAGGAGCGCCCACGGCAGCGACCATGCCATCGCCCTCCGCCACGAACGTGCCGCCGAACAAACTCAACTCCCACACGGGGGCCGCCTCGGGCTTTCCGACCAGGGCGTTCGCCAAGGCTGCGGACTCGCGATCCATCGCGCCGCCTGGGGGAACCCCGTAACGGCGCAGACCTGGCGAAGGACCGACGAGGGCACCGTGGAACGGACCGACAGGGGTCAACACGCCGCGACCTCCCAACCCTTGGCTTCGAGGGCGAAACGAACTGCCGCCATGATCTCGACGCATCCGGGCGAATCGCCGTGGACGCAGAGGCTGCGGCACTTGCCCGCCAACGCAAGGGCTTGCGCCGACGCTGTTTCGGGGCTCTTGAGCAAGGCGCCTGGCGTGCCTCTGGGCAACAGAAAGCCACGGGCGTCGTAGCCTCGGTCCACAAACCCCTCGGCAATGAACGGCACGCCCGCCAGTTGAGCGATCGCAGCATGGACGGGCCCGTCGCGACCCGCTTCGGCCAGGCCCATGAGCGGCACGCCCGTTTCCGCCAGAAGCGCCATCAACGCTTCGATCGCCCACATTTCGCCCCGTGCCGCATCGTTATAGAGCGCGCCGTGAGGCTTCACGTAGGCGGGTTCGAAGGCCTCGAAAAACCGCAGCGTCTGCTCCCGAACGCTGGCCAGCCACACCTTGCGCTGCGGAGCCGTGGGCGACACTCGGCCCAACCCTTCGCGGTCGGGGTAGCCGGGGTGGGCGCCGACCCGAACCCCGAGTTCCTTGCACCGGGCCACGGTCTGCCGGGTGAGTTCCCACGAGCCCGCGTGCTCGCCGCAGCCCACATTGGCCGAGGTCACCCACTCCAAGAGCGCTTCGTCGTGGGGTGCGCCCTCGCCCAAGTCGGCGTTGAGGTCCATGCGCTTCACAGCCGCTCACCCCTTCGGGCCTCGTATTCGCCTTCGGAGATCGGAGCGAACCGGATGCGGTCGCCTGGTTCGATCGGAAAGTACCGATCCTCGACGTCCACCAGGGTCAATGGCGTGCGGCCGATCAGCCACCAACCACCGGGCCGCTCCAGCGGATAGATGCCCGCTTGGTCGTACGCCAGCGCCACCGAACCCGCAGGCACGCGCACTCGAGGCACCTCCATCCTCGGCAAGCCGACGAGCCTCTCGGGGAGACCCGAAAGGTAGGGGAAGCCGGGGCAGAAGCCGATCGCTTCGCACGCGTACTCGGCCCCGGTGTGGAGCTCGATGAACTCGGAGGTCGTCAGGCACAACCGATCGCACGCGGCGACGAAGTCCTCGCCTAGTTCGTAGCACACGGGAATCGTGTGGCTCTTCGCCTGCGCCCCAGACCCATCAGAACCCGTGGCAGCCGCAATGAGCGCATCCGGGTCCAGCAGATCGGGCTCGCCATAGACCCCTACGGATTGCAGCGCGGGAACGGCCTCACTGACCCCATCGAGACCTGCGGCGGCAATGGAGCGCACGACCTCGTAGGGGCGGCGGTCCCCCAAATCGCGGAGGATCCATGCAGATTCGCCCAGGCGAACAATGCGCATCGCCCTAAGTATGGGCTCAGCGCACCAGGCGAATCGCCGCTGGACGGATCTCGACGTGCAAAGGAGTCGTTCCAGCGAGTTCGCCATCCACCAACACTGGCAACGGCGAGTCGCTTGCGATGAAGGCCCGAAGCACGCGCCGAGTGTGGTACTTGGGGTGCGACGTGTGCCGTCCCGAGAACGCCTTCGGCAGCGTCCGCACGAAGTCCAGCTTCCCGATTTCGTGGATCACGGCCAGGTCGAGGCTGCCATCGTCCAGCACCGCCGAGGGTGCGATCTGCAAACCGCCGCCATAGCTGCGCGAGTTGGCCACCGCGCACAGCATCGCCCGCGTCTCGATCGTCCCGGAGTCGGTCTCGATGCGAAGGCTCGCGGCACGGTAAGTCGCCAGTTCGGCCAGGATTGCGACGAGATACGCGGGCGTACCGCTCAAGAACCGGAGGCCGTGGTTGATCCTGTGGGCCACCCGCGCATCGAACCCGCACCCTGCCACGTTGAGGAACGGCCGCCCGTTCGCGATCCCCACGTCCACCGGCGATGCGTCCCCGACTGCCAAAGCAGCCAACGCACCCGGCAGGTCGTTGCCGAAGGGCAGCATCCGGGCCAGATCGTTGCCCGTGCCCACGGGAAGCACGGCCAGGGTCGCCGACGACCCGAGGACTCCCGCCAACACCTCGTGGACCGTGCCGTCTCCGCCAGCCGCCGCAACGATCTCCGCCCCTTCGGCGATGGCCGCTTGCGCCAGTTCGGTCGCGTGGCCGGGGGCTTCGGTGGCCCAGACGTGCCAATCGCCGGGCTGCTGGGCGGCAAACGCGCGGATGCTCTCCAAGTCACGCTGGCCGCGTCCTCG
>JACFNW010000353.1 GCA_019454665.1 Fimbriimonadaceae bacterium
AACCTGTGTTACCTTGAAGTCAAGGAAAGTTTTCCACCATAATCGGTGGTTTGGGCAGTGCCCGCAAACGTTCCGCCCCGGCGGAACCCGGCTCGGGAGATGGCTGTTGCACGATCTGCCCGTGCTGAAAGTCTAGATCATGAACGAGGTTACCAAACATGTCTGAGAACGGTGTGGCCCCAACGCCCCGGCGAGGCCGAGCGATCACCGTCCGAACTCCCGGCCGAAACCCGGCGTTCGCCGACGCGCGCACCGTGCTCATGGACGACAGCGTGGAACCCGATGAGGACGAGCTTCTCGACGTTGACGACGACACCGCCGAAGAGGAAGAGAAGGTCCACGACGATTCCGAAGAGCTGGAAATGTGGATGCGCCAAACCCGGCGCGCCCAGCTTCTGACCCCCGAGCAGGAAGTGCACTTGGCGCGACGCGTCCAAGAAGGCGACATGGAAGCCAAGCGCATCCTCATCGAGAGCAACCTTCGGCTGGTCGTTTCCATCGCCAAGAAGTACAACGCCCGCGGCATTCCGCTCGCCGACCTGATCCAAGAAGGCAATCTGGGCCTGATCCGCGCCGTCGAGAAGTTCGACTGGCGCAAGGGCTTCCGCTTCTCCACGTATGCCACGTGGTGGATTCGGCGCGCCATCGCCCGCGCCATCATCAACCAGGGACGCACGATCCGCATCCCGGTGTATGTTGCCGAGCTCATCAACAAGGTGGTCAAGACGGCGTCGCGGCTGCAGCAGGAGCTTCAACGCGAGGCCACCGAGGAAGAGATTTCCCAACAGGTTGACCTCACCGTGGACCGCGTCCGCGAGATGATGCGCGTGGCCGTCGAACCGATCTCCCTGGAGACCCCGGTCGGCGAAAAGGACAACAGCTCGATCGGCGACTTCGTGCAGTCGAAGAACATGCCGAACCCGACGGACGTCACGTCGAACCTGATCCGCCGCGAGGAAATCGACGGCATTCTGGGTCGCCTCACGTCCCGCGAGCGCGACGTCGTCCGCTTGCGCTTCGGCCTGGACGATGGCAAGACGCGAACGCTGGAAGAAGTCGGCGCCGAACTCAACGTCACCCGCGAACGAGTCCGCCAAATCGAGCTACGCGCCATGAAGAAGCTGCGGCACATCGGTCAAGAACTGACGGCGCAGGGCTTTGTCATGACGGCCGCCCCAAACAGCTGAGCATCGTCGGGCGGCGGCAAGGCAAAATGACGCTATGTCCGCGTCGTTGCGCCGCCCGATCCCGCTCGCCCAGGTCCGCATCCGCGATCCGTTCTGGTCGGAGCGCTTGCGCGTGCTCTCGGAAGTAACCATTCCGACGCAGTACCTCCAGATCGCGGAACACACGCCCCGGCTCCGCAACTTCCTGCGCGCGGCGGGCGTCGAGGAAGGGCCTCACGAGGGCTACTGCTACAACGACTCCGACGTGTACAAGTGGATCGAAGCGGCGTCGTACGCCCAGGCGATGCATCCGCACGCGCCCAACGAGCCGCTCATCGAACGGGTGGTCGCCGCGGTCATCGCCGCCCAAGAGCCCAGCGGCTACCTGGACACCTACTTTCAACTCAGGGAGCCAGACATGCGTTGGCGCAACCTCTCGGCGATGCACGAGATGTACTGCGCCGGGCACCTGATCGAAGCCGCCGTGGCCCGCTACGAGACCACGGGGCGCACCGATCTGCTCGATTGCGCGCGCCGTTTCGCCGACCACATCGGCAGCGTGTTCGGCCCGGGCAAGCGGCGCGGCTACTGCGGGCACCAGGAGATCGAACTCGCCCTCTGGCGACTCTTCGACGCCACCGAGGTGCAAGCCTACGCCGACCTGGCGTGCTACTTCATCAACGAGCGCGGGCAAGAGGGGTCGCCGTTCGCGGAGGAAGCCCGCGACCCCGACATCCACCAGTTCGGCACGTGGCTCGGCGGCTGGATCGCCAAGAACGTGGACGCCGAGGGCAACTACGTGGGCGGCGAGTACTTCCAAGACCACGCGCCCGTGCGCGAGCAGACCGAAGTCGTGGGCCACGCCGTGCGCGCCATGTACATGATGTGCGCCGCGACCGAGCAAGCCGCCCGCACGGATGACGACGCCCTGCTGACCGCATCGCTTCGGCTCTGGGAGAACCTGACCGAGCGGCGCATGTACGTCACCGGCGGCATCGGGCCTTCGGGCGACAACGAGGGATTCACGTTCGACTACGACCTGCCGAACCTGCACTCCTATGCCGAGACGTGCGCGGCGATCGGCCTGGCCCTGTGGGGCCGACGGCTGTCCGCCGTCACCGGCGACGCCCAGTTCGCCGACATCGCAGAGCGGGCCATCTTCAACGGCGCGCTCGCCGGCATTTCGCTTTCGGGGGACGGCTACTTCTACGCGAACCCGCTGGAGAGCCGGGGCCGGCATGCTCGGGTCCCGTGGTTCCCATGCGCGTGCTGCCCGCCCAACATCGCGCGAATGATCGGCTCGATCGCCAGCTTCGCCTACCTGCACCGCGACCACGAGTTGACCATCCAGTTTCCGGTGGGTGGCCACTTCGAGGCCGACGCGTGTGCGTTCGAAGTCGAATCGTCCTATCCCTACTCGGGAGACTACACCGTGCGGTTCCGAGTGGCCGAGCCTTTCGAGTTCGAGCTTCGCTTGCGCGTGCCCGAATGGTGCGACGAGATGACGGTGGACATCGAGGGTGTCGAGATGGAGGGCGAATTCGAGGGTGGCTACGCCGTCTATCGCCGGACGTGGCACGACGGCGACACGGTGAAGGTCTCGATGGAGATGCAGCCGACGTGGTTGCAGGCCGACCACAGAGTGCTCGAAAACGCTGGGCGAGTGGCTCTGACCCGTGGCCCGTTGGTGTATTGCGCCGAAGCCACGGATCTGGGCGTGCCGCCGCAGACCCTTTGCGTAGACCCCGAGGCCGAGGTTCGCACCGAAGCGACCGACCTGGGCACGGCTTGCGTGGTCGAAGGGGTGTACGCCGAAGAGACCGAGGACGGACCCTTGTACCAGCGCTGGGAAGGCCGGGCGCTATCGCCATGCGGTCCGTGTCGGTGGATTCCCTACTTCGCGTGGGGCAACCGTGGGAAGACCGCCATGGAGGTCTGGGTGCGCGAGGTGTAAGGCTCCCAGCCCAAGCCCTTGGACGCGCATCGGGTACAATTCTCATCCTGCGCTCGTAGCTCAGTGGATAGAGCACCAGCTTGCGGAGCTGGGGGTCGGAGGTTCGAATCCTCTCGAGCGCGCCACTTTCTTTCGGTCCGGCCGGACCTCAGTACC
>JACFNW010000354.1:0-2877 GCA_019454665.1 Fimbriimonadaceae bacterium
CCGGCCCTCAAGGACTTGTACGCCAAAGCACTGAACGGCCCGGTGACTATGACCGTGGGAGAGTTGGCGCAGCTTTATCCCGCTTGGCGCAACGAGTTGGAGCGTGCCAAGTTGGGGCACTCCAACCAGATCACTATCGGAAAGGTCAACGTGACCGCCTTCTTCTGGTGCGACCCCTCTACGGGGCCGTTCCCGAGGTCGGGGTCCATCTCGAGCTTCCAGTTTTGACGCCAGGTACGCTGGTCCCATGACCTTCGACGACCTCATCGCCGCGTGGCGAACGAACAACGCGATCAACTTGCGTTTGCTCGACATGTGCACGCTCGCGGACCTCGAACTCAAGCCCGGCAAGGGCAAGACCATCCGTTCGAACTTCGTCCACATCGTGGGTGTGCGCCGCTCGTGGGTCGAGGAATCGCTCAAGGCCGAGGCCGCCACGATCCCTAAGCTCGATTGGCAAGAGGCCACCCGCGAAGAGATCCTTGAAGGGCTGATCGCGAGCAGCAGGGCGATGGAGGCCCTGCTTGCCAAGCGCGAGGGAAGCGCTGGCAAGAGTCGCTGGAGCGCGCCGCTGTTCTTCGGCTACGCCGTCGCCCACGAGGCGCACCACCGCAGCCAGGTCGAGATCGCCTTGCGGCTGGCGGGAAGGGGACCCGGCGATGCCGCCCTCCTGGGCCTGTGGGATTGGCCCAAGATCTCCCGCACCTTCGATTCCGAAAGCTAAAGGGCTACAGAGGGCCGGAGACGCCGCCAAGCGCTTCGATGGAAGGGACGGGGTCCAGTGCGGTCAACGCCACCGATTCCCCCGTGACGAGCGCGAACGCCCGCGCGGCCTGACCGTTCGCCCAGAACCGGAACAAGTCGCTGGCCGCATGGTGCAACGGGTTGCCGGTTTGCATGGCCCGTAGCCGCGCGCTCTGCTCGGCGTAGGTCAGCATCGCCAGATCGGCTTGCGCGCCTTGGCGCACCTGGTCGGAGACTTCGACCCGCATGGCTCGCCCCGCCAACTCGCTGATGAACGAATCGCCCACCGACTCAAGCAACCCCTTGCGGCGCATGCGGTCGGCGATGAACACGCGGTTGATCTCGTTGGTCCCCTCGTAGATGCGGCTGACGCGGGCATCGCGGTAGTGCCTCGCGGCGGGGAACTCCTCCGAGAACCCGTAGCCCCCGTACACCTGGAGCGATTCGTCCACGATGAACGCTTCGGCCTCGGTCGCCAGCACCTTGCACAGGCTGCACTCGATGGCGAACTCCTCGCACGCCTTGCGGTTGCCGTCCACGGTGCCCGCATGTTCGGCGAACGCCTGGTCGATCAGAGCCCCCGTGCGGTAGATGCACGACTCGGCGGCGTAGAAGCGTGCCGCCATCTCGGCGAACTTCTGCCGGATCAAGCCGAACTCGGCGATCGGGCGACCGAACTGCTTGCGCTCGCGGGCGTACTGCGCCGCCCGAGTCATCGAGTCCCGGGCCGGCCCGAGCGACATGCTCGCCAGTTTGAAGCGACCCAAGTTCAACGCGTTGAAGGCCACCTGATGGCCCTTGCCGACCTCGTGCAACACGTTGGCCTCGGGCACAAAGGCGTCGCTCAGCACCAGGCGGGCGGTGGAAGAACCCTTCAGGCCGAGCTTGTGCTCCTCGCGTTCCACGAGCAACCCGGGCGTGTCGCGCTCGATGAGAAAGCCGGTGAACTGGTCGCCGTTGACCTTGGCGAACACCGTGAACAGGTCGGCCCATTGGGCGTTGCTGATCCACATCTTGGTGCCCGTGAGCCGGTAGCCGCCATCGCACGGTACGGCCCGTGTCGTGGCCGAGAGCGCATCGCTGCCGCTGTTGGGTTCGCTCAGGGCATAGGCGCCGATCCACTCGCCCGAGACGATCTTGGGCAGGTATCGCCGCTTCTGGTCCTCGGTGCCGAACAGGGCCAGCCCCGCGACCGAGATGCCGCACGTGATGCCGTAGGTCACGCTGAACGAGGCGTCTTGGCTCATGAATTCGAGAATCCGCGCGGCCAGATTCTTGGAGAGTCCCAGCCCGCCATACGCTTCCGGCGCGTCCACGCCGCAGAACCCAAGGGCCGCGGCGCGCCGGACGAGGTCGGGCATGAGGCCCGGTTCCTGCTTTTCGAGCCGTTCGGCGAGTGGGAGGACTTCCTTGCGGGCGAACTCCTCGGCCATCTGGATCATGAGCGCTTCGTCGCCCGCGAAGTCCTCGGGCGTGAAGATGCGTTCGGGGATTGCGGAGAAGAACGAGCCGCCGTTGGCGCGTGGAAGGGAAGTGACCGACATCGGTGTGGACCGCTCACGATTATGGCCCGTGCTTCGCCGCAGGTAAGATGGGCTTCGGTCATGGCGATCGGACGCGAAAGCTTTTTCTGGCACAAGCTGCACTCGTTGACCGGCATTCTGCCGATCGGCTTCTACATGATCCAGCACCTGACGTTGAACTCGTTCAGCTTGGCGGGGGCGGACAAGTTCAACGGGGTCATCGGCTTCTTCGCGGCCATTCCGGCCCATGTGCTGCTGGTGCTCGAGATCGGCGTTCTCGGGCTGCCGATCCTGTTCCACTCGATCTACGGGTTGTTCATCACCGCGCGAGCCGACCTGAACTACGCGAACCCGAAGTACCGCTTCGCTCAGAACCGGATGTTCCTGTTTCAGCGCATCACGGGCGTGGCGCTGTTCTTCTTCCTGATCGCGCACGTCATGACGACCACGGTGGTCGCGAAGCTCAAGGGCCACGAACACATCGAGTTCGCCGCCTGGCATGCCAAGCTCACGGCCAACGGCAACATCGTTCTGATCCTTTACATGGTCGGCGTGGTCGCGGCCGCGTATCACTTGGCCTACGGCATCTGGAACTTCTGCATCCGGTGGG
>JACFNW010000354.1:2887-3269 GCA_019454665.1 Fimbriimonadaceae bacterium
ATCACCGTGAGCGAGGTCTCTCAGCGGCGGATGCAAGCCTTCTCGTTTGGCTTCTTCTGGTTCTGCGTATTGCTCGGCTGGGCGGCGTTGTTCGGGTTCGTTCGAGGCGATTCGTCGGCGTCGGGCCAGGCGCACGTGCAAGCAACGCCCTCGGTGGTCGCATCGGGATCACGCTGACCGCGTAGGCCCCGGAACTCTTGCGCGGCATAATGGGCGTAGGACTGATCTATGCTTCACGTCGCCGCTGCCGCTCTCGTGCTCGCGTCTGTCGGACAGGCGTCCGGCCCCTTGCCCAAGGTCAAGGAGTTCCTGAATTCCAAGCAGTTGGAGGCGACGTATTCCGTGGCCGTCAGCGGCAAGGCGTTCGGCACGGCCAGTCTCA
>JACFNW010000355.1 GCA_019454665.1 Fimbriimonadaceae bacterium
GTAGATCGGTTTCGACTGCGGGAAGGTTGCGCCTGTGGGCCGAAGGGCCGCCGGGGTTCTACGCTGGGCCGGAACTCGTGAAGGACGCCCCGGCAAGTACAATCTAGGGCAGACGACGGAGTCCCCATGAGATACCTGAGACTCGGCCACCTCCCCCGCAAAAAGCACATCCAGTTCCGCAAGCCCGACGGCTCGCTGTACGCCGAGCAGTTGTTCAGCACGCGCGGGTTCAGTGGTCCGATGACCACGATGTACCATCTCAACCTGCCCACCGATGTGGCTGGATGGGAGGATCGGGGCCCAGCGACCGCCCAGTATCTTGAAGACGAGCCGCTCCGCCATCGTCACCTGCTCACACCGCGCATGGAGCCCCATGGCGATGCAATCACCGGTCGTGTGCCGCTCATGGGCAACCAAGACGTCGTCTGGTCGCAAGCGCTCGTTGCCGAGCAGATGGACTACCTCTACAAGAACGCCGAGGGCGACGAATGCCTGTTCGTCCACGACGGCAGCGGGGTGTTGGAGAGCATGTTAGGCTCGGTGCCGTTCCAGCCGGGCGACTATCTGGTCATCCCGCGCGGCATCATCTACCGGCTGCGTTTCGACGCGTTGCCTGTCCGCATGATCGCCATCGAGAGCCACGGCCCCATCGAGACGCCCAAGCGCTACCGCAATGAATATGGCCAACTCTTGGAGCACGCGCCCTACTCGGAACGCGACTTCAGGGGGCCCAGCGAACTCGTGACCGTAGACGAGAAGGGCACGTTCGAGGTGCTCATCAAGGCGCGGGGACGCCACACGATGTACACGTTCGCCTACCACCCGTTCGACATCGTGGGCTGGGATGGCTACGTGTTCCCGTATGCGTTCAGCATCCACGACTTCCAGCCGATCACGGGTCAGTTGCACATGCCGCCTCCGATCCACCAGACGTTCGCCGCGCCCGGCTTCGTGATCTGCTCGTTCTGCCCGCGCATCCTCGACTTCCACCCCGAAGCGATTCCTGTTCCGTACAACCACTCGAATGTGGATTCCGACGAGGTGCTGTACTACTGCAACAGCAAGTTCGGCTCGCGGCGCGGCATCGTCGAGGGCTCGATCACATTGCACCCGCTCGGCATCCCGCACGGCCCCCAGCCCGGAGCGGTCGAGGCGTCGCTCGGCCACACGAAGACCGAGGAACTGGCCGTGATGCTCGACACATGGCACCCGCTCAAGCTGACGCGGGAGGCGCTGGCCCTCGAAGACCCGGATTACTGGAAGAGCTGGCAGCCGCGCACGTAACCGCTATCTCCGCTGGAGGGACCTGCTCCGTCGGGTCCGTGCTGTTTGGGGGCACAACGGAGTGTGCCCCTCCATCGCTTGGCGATTGCGTTACGGTTCGACGCAGTCCGCGTTGCTGTGGGCACAACGGAGTGTGCCCCTCCATCGGTTGGCGATTGCGTTACGGTTCGATGCAGTTCGCGTTTTGGTGGGCACAACGGAGTGTGCCCCTCCATCGGTGGCCATGTGTTACGGTTCGACGCGGACGCCGGAGTCGGGAGTCGGCCGGAAGAACAGGGAATAGCCTTCGGCCTGGAGGTGGCGTTCCAGGGCATCGGGGTCTTCGGTAAGGGCGATGACCGTCCCGCCCAGGCCCGCGCCCGCGAGCTTGGCCGCCATCGCGCCGCCTTCAAGGCATTGGGCGATCAACCGGTCAATCGCATCGCCCGAGCCGCCGAGCTTGGCCACGATGGTGTGGTTCTCGGTCATCGCGTGGGCCAACGCCCGCCAGTCGCCGCGTTTCAGATGCTCGCGGCCTTCGCGCCCCAGTTCGGCGACCCTCGCCATGGCGTCCACCACCTCCGGCTCGCCGCGGAGCCAGCGGTCCCGGATCGGGCCGTGGACGCTTCCGCTCAGGCGTTCGACATCGGTCGAGACCAGCAGGAAGGGAAGCGGGGCGTCGAGACGCTCGAATGTGGCCCTGGGCCCTCCGTGGACGCTTGGATGCTTGCCGGCGAAGTCCATCGCCAGCAGGCCCCCGTTGCAGATGACATACGCGTCTTGGTAGCCGCCGACCACGCCGCCCAGGTTGCATTCGGCGTCGCGCACCAACTCCGCGAACTCGATGCGGCCCCGTTCGCTCCAATCCTGTGGCGCACCCGTCGCTTCCTGGAGCGCGGCCAGCGTGGCGGCGAGGATGGCCGTCGAACCCGAAAGGCCCCGGGATCGGGGGATCTGGGTGGGCCACTCGACGCGCACGCCCGAGACCGGGATCTTGGCCACGGCAGGCTTCCAGAGCGTGAGGTCGTCGTGCAGTTCGTCGCGGTCGGAAGGCGTCAGGCGGCACGTCGCGCGCAGGGGGATGGCGCACGACACGACGAAGCCGCCATAGATGTCCGACGGGTTGCCGACGATGCCGCATCGGCCCGGGGCGGTCGCGAGGGCGGGCTTCATCGTCCCGCCAGAATCCGCGCTGCCAGCGAGGCGCCGTCCAGGCCGTGGTGCCGCAGCACTTCGGCTGGCGTCCCGCAAGCCGGATGACCGTCAATCCCCAGGATCGTGGTGCGGGGCACGGGGTGGCCGAAGTCGAGCAGGGCTCGAACCAAGTGGTCGCCCAAGCCACCAGCGCGGGCGTGGTCTTCCAGCACCCAGAGCCTCGTGCAGCCCCGCAGCACGGCATCCAGCCAGCGGGGGTCGAAGCGGTTGAGCCAGGGCATGTTCACGACCTTAAGCCCGAAGCCGCGTTCCGCCAGCGCCTCGGCAGCGGTGAGCGCCTCGTTGAGCATCACCGGGCCATAGGTGAACAGCGTGGCGTCGTCGCCCTCGGTGAGGACGGGGCCGACTCCCGGAACCAGCGTATGATCGGCACCGAGTTCGATGGTGCGCGGCGAGGGACCGATGATCAGCCGTAGCACGCCGACGCCCTTGCCCTCTTCGACCAGCCACCGCAGGGCCAGCCGCGTCTCGGCGGCGTTCGCCGGTTGCAGGATCGTCGTATCGGGAAGCGCTCCATAGAGTGAGATGTCGCGCAGGCTCTGGTGCGACTTGCCGGGACCTGCAGGAATCAACCCTCCGTAGTGGTTGACGTAGAGAATCTTGGTCTTTTCGCCCGCGTTGTTGTAGATCTGTTCGTTGGCCCGCGAGGCCAGGAAACTGGCGAACGAGTTGACCACGGGCAGGTAGCCGTGCCGCGCAAGCCCGCCCGCCATCGAGGCCATATCCTGCTCGGCGATGCCGCATTGGATGAAGCGGTCGGGGAAGGC
>JACFNW010000356.1 GCA_019454665.1 Fimbriimonadaceae bacterium
ATCTCAAACTCTGTGAAATTTGGTACGTGATAACCGCCCCACGCACGTGGGGATGAACCGTGAGAACTGAAGTCAGGTGAGTATTGAACGACAACCGCCCCACGCACGTGGGGATGAACCGTTATTGACGCAGTAGAGTTGCGCCAAGCGCGTAACCGCCCCACGCACGTGGGGATGAACCGATCGCATCGAGCACCGCAGCCAGCAGCACCTGAACCGCCCCACGCACGTGGGGATGAACCGTTGTAGGCGACCCAGTCCGTCTCGGCCTCGTCAACCGCCCCACGCACGTGGGGATGAGCCGTTCGCCGGTATCGGGCGTGTGCGGCGTACCCTAACCGCCCCACGCACGTGGGGGATGAACCGACGTGCATGTACGAGTCGGCACAGGCGTGGTGAACCGCCCCACGCACGTGGGGATGAACCGGTGTGAACGTCGGACCAGATAGGAGCCTCAGCAACCGCCCCACGCACGTGGGGAACCCAATCACCAACGACTCGAACTTTTTTTTGAATATTGACCGAAGGAATCGGGCCCCTCGTGGGTTTGTTAGGGTGATGGCAACGAAAGTCGAAAACACGCAGCGGCATCCCGCTCGCGGTTCGTCGCGCCCAAGGGTCTTGTTCGCAGGCTTCCTCGCCGCATGTCTCGGCACAGCGGTGGTGGGAGCGAGCTTCAAAGCGCCTGGAAGCGCTACGGCTCCAACCCCTAGCTTGGACGATGCCGCAGGCATGATCCGCATGCTCAATGCGACCGAAGCGATCCTTGCCAACAGCCACGCCTATGTCGCCGGGAGCCCCCCCACGCTCTCTACCGCGAACAAGCACGCCCTGGTGTTCCTGTTCGAATACAAGAGCTTCAACGACGACGGCATCCCCTTGCTCGAGCCCGTCGAGCGTGTGGCGTACAACCCGACCACAGGGAACCCTGAACCTTGCGGCACGACGATGTATACGCCTTCCGCCGAGGTGATCGAGGAGGAGCCTCCCTACGGTACTGAAACGTCGCAGCCGCTGCCGAACGGAAAAGTATACGTTCATGTGGCTCATCCTGCGGAAGTCGGCGCCATCCTCAACTCGGAGGGCCAGGGGTTCGAGGGATGGGAAAGCCGGCTGTCGGCAAACACTGGCTACTACATGATCAACGGGATATCCACCAAAGTGCACGAGCCCGGAATCCGCGTGGACCTCAGGCCCGGCGAACACTTGGCGGTGCACTGGACGCCAAACCAGTCCGGAGCGATCCCCGGCGGAGAACTGATCATGGCCGTCGAGGCGTATCGGCCCGCATACGGCCAGAACCCCGCACAATCCACTTTTCAAGAGGTCGAGTACACCATCACGAAGGAGGAATGCAGCGACGCCTCCGTCACCACCCGCAGGGGCTACGGCGACCCGGCAATCTACTCGGGGGACTTGCCTCCCGATCCCAACGTGGGTCTAAGGAACTTCGCCTTCGGGGCTTGGACGTACAAGGGGGGCCTGTTCGTCGGGCACATGGACCGCGCCGAGACTTCTGATCGAAGCGGTGCCGCACGAGTTCAACTCACGACTGGAGCCGAACACGAGTTTCTTCGCCTGGCCACGCTCAGCATCCTCGATATGGGGAGGCCACCGGATGTCGAGGCCCCGATCACGGTGGGAGCCTATCCATATCCGGATGAAGAGCCCAATGCGGATGTCGAAGAGAGCGAGATGCGCTGGACCAACAAGTGGGATCTCGACCTCGGGAGTCCCCGACTCCAGTTTCAATTCAGCGGCGTGCAGTCGGTCGGCAAATTCGTCTCATGGAACCTCACCCGCGTCTTCGTCACCTGCACGGAGACTCCGGAAGGCGCGAACCAACGCGTTTCGCTCGCATTGCCCGACGAGGAGGACCGCCTGGCTGGCATGATGGACTCGGTCTGGAGGTATTTCGCCAGCAAGGAGTATGTAAACACGCCCGGCGCAACCGGGCTCCCCTTCGCCGATTGCAGGCCACGCATCTGGGTCGTGACTTGCCCATACGCGAATCCGACCTCGACCATCGTTTGGGTCTGAGCATCCAGAGAGAAGACCCGTGAAGAAGCACTACTGGACCGGACTTTCTCTCGGAGTGACGGCACTCGCCGTGCTGGTTGCCGTTCGGAACCCATCAGACGGACAGGACGGATCTGGCCCGCGCCTGACCCGAGCCGGCGAACTTGCTCGAGCGGTAGAAGCCGACCGACTGGAGGGCGACCGCCTGTATGCCCAAGGGCGCTTCGAGGATGCCCGCAAGCGCTACGAGAACATCCTCCGTGCGCATGCCGCGGTGCGAGACTCGGAAGCCCTCGACGAGATCGCTGCCGTGCGACTCCGCTTAGGCTACGCCGAAGCGAAGACCATTGGCTACGAAGCCGCCCGCGAGACGTTCCTCGAAACGGAGCGCAGCTACGACGGGCTCGACCGATCGGGTGCCGCATTCGGGGGCGTGCGCGACCAAGCCGCCTACCAGGCCGCTGTCTGCCTCCTTGCCGATGGCAAGCGGGAAGAGGGCATCGCCGCGCTTTCCAAGCTGTTCGAGACTTACCCCGAGAGCCCGCTCGCCCATGCGGCGCACCGCCGCTTGGTCACCATGGACCCCGAGAACCGCGAAGTATACGATTCCATGCTGGAACAGGCCAGCAACAAGCGGCAAGCGGCGGCCAGACGCTCGCTCGCCATGTGCGGGCCCAAGGCCATTCGGAATCTCGCCAAATCGCTGGGCGCCTCGAGTCCCTCCCTAAAGGACTTGATGGAGATTTGCTCGACCACCGACGACGGCACCACAATGGCGGGAATGTTGCGGGGACTGGCCTCCTGCGGATTGAATGGCGAAGGCTACCTCTTGAACCGAAAGGACTTCGGTGAGATGAAGACTCCGGCCATCCAGCTCCTCGACAGCCATTACGTCGTCGTCCTCGCCGTGCATCCCCGAGAAGTTCGCGTGTACGACCCGCTCCTTGACACCGAGGCCACCCACGAACTGCCACCGATCGACGACTCCGAGTTCGAGGCCAACATCATCCTCGTTTCCAAGACTTCCAACGCCCCTCCGAGCAAGCCATGATCCGACCCTCTTCTCCCTTCGGCCGAGCGGTGTCCGTCACCTCTCTTTTTGCCATTACGATGCTCCAGATTCCCGTCGAGGGCATGGTTGCGGAAGCTCGCCAGCACTCGTCGCAGGCTGCTGTCCCGCCCCCGATTCCGGAGAAACCCAAGCCGGAACCAAAGGTGAGCAGGA
>JACFNW010000357.1 GCA_019454665.1 Fimbriimonadaceae bacterium
CTGTGGGAGCCCACCAAGTTGGAGCGGCAGTTGGAGATTCTGGCGGCCTATCCCAAGGTGGGGCTCGTGCACACCGACGGCACGTTCATTGGCGGCGAAGGCGAACGCCTGCCGGGCAATCCGCTGGGGTTCGCTTTTCCCCGGACACGCACCGGCGACGTGCTGCTCGACCTGATCTACCACAACAAAATCATCGCGAGCGCGGCGCTGGTTCGGCGCGAGTGCTTCGCTCGGTGCGGTGTATTCAATCCGGCCTACTTCGGCTCGGGCGATTGGGAGATGTGGCTGCGGATCGCCGAGCGCTACGAAGTCGGCTACGTGGACGAACCTCTGACCCACTACCGCGTTCACGGCACCAACGCGAGCCACAAGCTGGAGCGCATTTGGCGCGACGACCAGATGCTGCGCGAGTGGATCCGGTCGCGCGAGGCGTTCTATCGGCGGCGCGGGTGCGATGCTGGGCGTTTGCGTGCCGCGCTGGCCCACAACGAGGCGTGCCTGGGTACGGTGCGCATGCTGAACGGCGACTCGGATGGTGCGCGGCAGGCGTATCTGCGCTCGCTGCGCTTCAACCCGATGCGCGTGAAGACGTGGCTGAGGCTGGGCGCGACGGGCTTGCCGCGTTCGGCGTTTCGCAAGTTGCTCTGATTCGCGAGAGATCGGCGTCTGAATAGATGAGAACGGCAGGCTTCGATATGAGCCATCTCCACCATCGGTTGAGGCAGACCCTTCTGGGTTTCATTGTTGCGGGTACGGGCGGACTGGCCGCCCTTGCGCCCGCCTGCATCTGGGACTACGACACGATCAAGATGGAGCGGTCCCGCTTTCCGAGTGCCCTCGAACTCATCACGGGAAAGTTCTTGCGTCACTCGCCCGAGTTCTATCGGTGGCGCATCGAAGATCGCCTCAAGAAGTTGGAGACCGACCCGAACGACGTCCGGGCTCTAGACGATCTGGCCGCCGCCTACGACAAGACCGGCCAGCACGATCGCGCGATCGAGGTGGCGCGTTCCATCGAGAAGATCCAACCGGGCCGGTACGAAACGGCCGCCAACCTGGGCACGTTCCTGATTCACGCCGGCCGACTCGAAGAAGGGCTTGAGCATATCGAGCGGGCCATCGAGATCAATCCCGATGCCCACTTTGGACGGGAAGTGGTCCAGAAGCAACTGGTGGAGTACGTTTTGGCTCGGCGCGCCAGCGGTGCGACGATGCCTTTGGCGACTGTGGTTGTCCCGAAGGATGAAGACGGCCACGCAGCGCTGCACCTGAAGGTGAAAGACTCGTTCGTCTCCTTTCTAAGGACTGCGAAGAAGGCGTCTTCAGGAAACGAGGGGGCGGCACTCGATTTGATCGAACTGGACGCCGCAATCAAAGGCGTGTTGGGAATGATGCGCTTCGGAACGCACAGTTCGCCCGTGCTCTTGGAGGCGCTGGGCTTTCTGCTGGCGGCAATCGAACTCCAGGAGACGCACGACGCGAAAATGCTGTCCTCGCGCGCCTTCCTAATGGCCGCCAGGCAAGCCGAAACGCCCGAAGCGAAGGACGCCTATCGCGCGTTGGCGCGGAGCGTCTTACATATGCAGACGCCTAGCCGTGGAACGGAGCAGATCACGCTCGAAGAAGTCGAAGAGACGTTTCAGCGCGAGCTGGCCGACGCCGAGACCTGGTATGCCGACCTTCGCAGCAAGGAGATTCGGTGGGTCAGCGAAAGCGACGATCCGGAAGCCGAGTTCGACAAGTTGTATGCCGAGGAGCCTTCGGTGGCCGATTCGGGCGGCGACCCCATCACCCTGATGCTCCCTCTGCCGGTCATGGCGCTGCTCGTTGCGCTGGCGCTGGGCGGGTATCTCTTCTTCAGGGCCCGGCGTTCAGCAGGCTAGGTGCCAATCTCCGTCACGCTGAGGAGCCCGGCCCGGGCGTCTGCCGCTCTCGGGAGCGGCGTGTGCCGGGCGTCTCGAAGCGGACAAAGCGGGCATCCCGAAGCGGACGAGGGGGATCGTGCCCTTCGACACCGCGCCGCCATTGGCTTCGGCTGGCCGAACGAAGGAGGCGCGGGCTCAGATACTAAGTGTTCGTGTCAACCCTCCAGCGGAATTTTTGCGGATCGAAGTGTTCTCTTCGTTCGCACAAGTGGTGGGCCAGGCGGAGCAGTTTGCGCGCGGCGATGACGCCACGTTCGACGCGGTGGCGGCCTTTGGCTTTCAGGTCGTCGTCGATGGGCTTGCCGATTCCGCTCTGTAGGAAGGAGAACCCGGCCATGACGAGGCACCAGCGCAGCACGGGGTCGCCGCGTTTGGTCAGGCGCCGTCGTCCTTTGAACGAGCCAGAGTCCCGCACGCGCAGATCGAGCCCAGCATAGGCGACGAGCGCGTCTGCCGATTCGAACGTGCAGGTTCGCATCGCACAAGCCGTGGTCGTTGCGCTCACCGGACCGATTCCGGGAATCGAGCGCAGAATCGAGTATTCCTCGTAAGGACGCACGATCGTCTCGATCTGCGCGTCCAGCGAGGCCACGAGGCGGTTGAGTTCTTCGCGAACCGGGCGAAACTCGTCCATGCGGCCCATCGCCTGCGTCAGACTCGCCCTGTGCGTCACCGCCGTCTTTCGCGCAGTGATCAGAGTCCGGAGGCGAACCAATTCCTCGGAAGGAGGACTCCACCGGCGCAACTCGTCGCAGTGCTTGACCGTGAAGCTGTGGAGGGCCACGGCGTCGACGACGTCCGTCTTGGCGCGGAACGAACGGCTCTCCCGGTAGCATCCCGCATCGCGCGGGTTCACCAGACAGACCCCCATGCCGAGCTTGTGGGCCTCGTGAACCAGCTCGCGGTGGTGCGTCGAGGTGGGCTCGCAGACCAGAAGGCGCTCGCGATGCGCCTTGAGCAGAGTGCGGATCGAACGGCGGTCGTTGGGGACGGTGGTCGTCGACCGACCGTCGAACACGACGAGTTCGGCCTTGGCGACGTCGATGGCAAGAACGGTGTTGGTAGACTCTTTCATAGCTTTCATCCTTGCGAAAGCCGCGGCGGAGGGGCCACCCTCGGCGCTACCTTGTGTCCAATGGGCGGTCTGTGCCGCTAGATACTGAAACGGCGCTCGAGGGGGTGGGGCGGAGCTATCTGAGACTTCGGCCGTCTGTGCGGCTGGGGTGACGCGGCTCTCGACCCCTCCCCGCGACTGCGCTCAAGACTACACCCGAACGCACTCCTGGACCATACAAGGGTGACGAC
>JACFNW010000358.1:0-1953 GCA_019454665.1 Fimbriimonadaceae bacterium
TCTGTTTTTTTAGCCGCAGGCTTTGGGGTTCGGCAAACCGTCCGAGGTGTGGCGTTGGCTCACGTGGCCGATTGCGACCGGCGCGATGGGACCGCTCGGCATCTTGTTCGGGTGCTTGTGGCTTTGGTCCATGGGCGGCGTGGTCGAGCGTGAACTCGGGTCCCTGAAGTTCGGGCTGTTCCTTCTCTCGGTCACGCTTCTTTCGGCGGCTGTGGTCGTTTTGGGCGGCGCGATCGTGGGCATTGCGCCGATGCTCGCCGGCCTCTGGGTGTTGCTGGTGGTCGTCACCATCGCGTGGGGGACCCGCTACCCGACAATGCCCGTGACGTTCATGTTCGTCCTGCCCCTGCAGGGCAAGTGGCTGGCGTGGGTCAGCGTGGCGCTCCTGGTGTTCGCGATGGACTATCGGCTGGCGCCTTTCTTGGTCGTTCCGTTGGTGTTGGCGCATCTCTTTGCCGCCGACAAACTGCCGATTCGGTACTCGGCGCGGCCCGTGGCGGCGGGACCGACCAAGCGACAGATCGAACGCGAAGGGCGTTACTTCGACGACGTCAAGCGGCGCGAGAGGGAGCGAGAAGAGAGGGAGCGGTTGCGCCGACTGTTCGAGCGCAGCCTGATCGAAGACCCCGACGACCGAAAGTAACCCGCCTTTACCCCACCTCGGCGCACCAAGAAACGGCGTTCAGAATCGCAAGTCCACGGGCGGCTCGGGGCGGGAAGGGCCCGAACGCCGACTTCCGCCACCCCCGCCCAGCCCCACGAACGAGGCCAAATACACGACCAAAGCCAGTGCGAGGGGCACATACCCCACTGGCTGAGCCGTCGCGTCGCGGTCGAGGCCGACCGCGCCCAGCAGGCTCGACACGCCCCCGAGGGCGAAACTCAGCACGACCATCAAGACCCAGAGCCCGATGATGATCGCGCCGCGTGTGGTTTCGCCAAGCAGCACGTGCCCGAAGCCCGGGAGGATCGCGTTGAACACCTTGGCCTTGGTGGGCGAGGTCATCGCCTCCGACTGGTTGGCGAAGTAGCCCGAGGCCATCAGACCCGCCTGGGTCTCGCGAAACACCAGTTCGGCCAACTTCTTCTCGGCGCTTGCGTTCTTGGGGTTGGCCTTTACGGCGCGCTGGTAGCTCTCTTTGGCGGAGATCATGCGTCGGGCGTCGGCATGGGCGTCGCCCATGGCCTCGTGCACGCCCGAGTCGTCGGGGGCGATCGCGGACGCTTCGGCCAGTTTGGCTTCGAAGGCGTCGCGTTGGCCCCGAATCTTGGCCAGTTGGGCTTCGCGGAGCAGGGCATCCACCTTGGCGAGTTCTTCGGGCGTCGGTTCGCGCCGCTCGGGTTCGGGTTCTGGCGCGGCGACCAGGCCCTGGGGCGGGTCCTCGGGCGGCTCTTTCGAGCCGCTCGCCCGCACCGACTCCAACTCCCGTTGGAGCCGCGCGATCTCCTGCGCTAACCGTTCTTCTTCGTTCACACGGGTGCCTCGGTGGCGGTCCCTTCGGGGCGCATGTTGCGCCAAAGGGTCTCCAAATCGTAGAACTGGCGTTGCTCTTCCAGCATGACGTGCAGCACCACGTCGCCGTAATCGTGGAGAATCCAGCCGCTGCCCGCGCCTTCGCGGCGCAGGGGTTTGCTCTTGAGCGTGGCCATGTGTTCCAGCACCTTGTCGGCGATAGCGTCCACATGCCGGTCGCTGTTGCCCGAGCACACGATGAAGAAGTCGGCGAGGGAAGTTTTGGCGCGCACGTCGAGCGTCTCGATGGATTCGCTCTTCATGTCGTCCAGCACGGCGATGATCTTTTCGACCTTTTCTTGACTAGTCATTCAGCTTGATAGAGTCCATGGGACTGGATATAGGATAACACCGAGTCGGGGATCATGCCCACCAGAGACCTTCGCAGGGCCAGCCGATCGCGGATGTCGGTGGACGAGATGTCGCTCGGCGGCATCTCG
>JACFNW010000358.1:1963-3204 GCA_019454665.1 Fimbriimonadaceae bacterium
GAAGTCCACGCGCGCGGCGATGTCGGGCGAGAGGCGGATGAGGAGGTCCTCTTTGTGGTACGGCGGGCGGAGCGCCACGCCAAGGCGGCACAGGCGCACCAGTTTGTCGGGGCGCTTCCACTCCTGGAACGTGCGCAACGCATCGCCCCCCATCAGGAACCAATACTCGGCGGGCCGCGCTTCCACCAGGTCGCTCATCGTGTCGTAGGCGTAGCTCTTGCCACGGCGTTCGATCTCGATGTCGCTGACGCTGAACTTGGGTTGCCCTTCGGTCAGCAGCTTGACCATCGCCAGCCGGTGCGCGGCCGATGCGGGACGCCCGCGCGTCTTGAGCGGATTGCGGAACGCCGGCAGGAACATGACTTCGTCGAGCTCCAGTTGTTCGAGCGCGGCCTCGGCCAGCGCAAGATGCGCCGCATGAGGAGGGTCGAACGTTCCGCCGAACACGCCGATCTTCATAGGTCGTCCACGAAGGAAAAGACGTGTTGAAGGCAGTACACGTTGTCGCCTTCCTCCGCGCCAAGTTCTCTCAGCCGCTCGATGACGCCCATGCGGGTCAGGCGGCGGTGAAGGTACATCACGGCTTCTTCGCTCTCCATGTTGGTCATCGCGACCATGCGTTCGAGGCGCTTCCCGACCAACTCGAACCCATCGGGCACGACCAGCACGTTCCAAAGGTCGGCGGGCGTGGCTGGGGCGAGTTGGACCACGGGCACCGATTCGATGGGTTCGAGTTCGGCCAGCATCCCCGCCACGTGGTCGAGCAGCGGCGGGATGCCCTGGCCCGTGACGGCGGAAATGGGGAAGACCCTCATCCCGCTTTGGGCCAGCGCTTCGGCATAGAGTTGGGTCGTCTCCTCGTCCACGAGTTCGACCTTGGTCAGCGCGACGATTCTCGGCTTGGCGGCGACCTCGGGCGAGTAGCGCGTCAGTTCTTCCTCGACGATCCGGAAGTTCTCTTCGGGGTCCGACTGGTCCATCGGCATGACTTCGACCAAATGGACCAGCACCCGCGTGCGCTCGATGTGCCGCAGGAACTGGTGCCCCAACCCGACGCCTTCGCTGGCCCCTTCGATGAGCCCCGGCATGTCGGCGACCACGAACGACGTGTCGCGAACCGAGACGACCCCCAGGTTGGGTTCGATCGTGGTGAACGGGTAGTTGCCGATCTTCGGCTTGGCTGCGCTGATCGCCGCGATGAGCGTGCTCTTGCCCGCATTCGGCAGGCCGACCAGCCCGAC
>JACFNW010000359.1 GCA_019454665.1 Fimbriimonadaceae bacterium
CCTGATCTGCCCCATGGTTTACCCGTCGCATTATGCGAAGGGCGAATACGGGGTGGCCAACCCGAACGCCAGCCCGTATCTGATCGTCAGCAAAAGCCTGAGAGACTTTCGCGACAAGCTTCCTGACAAGCCGCTTCGCCCGTGGCTTCAAGACTTCTCGCTCGGCATCCCGTACGGGGCGGCCGAGGTCCGCGCCCAGATCAAGGCGGCGCGCGAACTCGGCTACACGGAGTACCTGCTCTGGAACGCCCAGAACAAGTACACCGCCGCCGCCGTCGTGGACACGTCCGAGTTCGACCCGCCTGCGCGCCCCGCATCGGGCACCGCGCCACAACCTTCGGGCGGCTGACGCCCACTCCTGAATGTTCATATGACCCTCCTTCGCGAACCCCACCTTGCCTCTTCCTCCGTCTCCCGCTACGTCGGGAACCACTACGCCGCCGTCTTCATTGACTTCGAAAACGTCTACTATTACCTAAGAAACTACTATCTATCCCTCAACGAGCCGACCGACCTTATCTTGGACATGATCCGCAATCTGCGGACGATGGTGCTGCGGACCCGCGAGGAACGCGTCATCGTGCAGAAGGCGTACGCCGACTTCGAGCGCCTCGGCACGACGCCTCAAGGCTCGCTTTATCTGCTCGGCGTCGAGACGCACAACGTGTTGGGCACCGAGCACAAGAACGCCGCCGACATGCGGCTGTGCATTGACGCGATGGAGATCCTCTACACGCGGCCCGAGATCAATACGTTCATCTTTCTGGCCGGCGACCGTGACTACATCCCCGTGATCCAACACCTCACCCAGCAGGCGCGAACGGTGCTGGCCGTGGCGTTCAAGGAGAAGTTCCTCTCCGGCGACCTGCTGCAAAACGTGGGCGAGGAGAACTTCATTGATGCCGAAAAACTGCTCAGCGACGAGATGCTGGAGCGGTTCCTGGCCGCGAAGGTCTCCAAGATGCAGGCCGACCAACCCAGGACCTCTTCGACCTCCGAGGCGCCCAAGCGACCCGTGCCGCGACCCAACGGCACGCGCATCGGCCAACCCAGCACGTTCGCCCGGTCGCAACCGATCACCAACGAGGACGAGTTGGAGGCGTTGGAATTGTTGCTGCGGGACTTCGGCCACCACTCCGAGGTGTTCCTCAGCCCGTACCTGTTCAAGCTGCGGAACCACATGGACCAATTGGCGGACTACCAGCGGAAGGCGCTCATCTCGAACTTGGAAGACTGCGGCGCGATCCGCGTGGAGAAGCGCCAAGGCGAGCCCCACGACTATTCGGTGATCCTCATCAACTGGAACCACGAGACCGTCCAGTCGCTCAATCCGGGGACGTAGAACCCCCGTACCGTTGCCAGCCTGTTGCGTGGGACCCCCTAAACACGACTTGGATCGGGGGTCCCCCAGGGCCAATCATTGGGGTGCTATGCAGTGTGCCCCTTTCATTCGTCGGAGCCTGAGGGCGGCCGGTGCGCTCTTCATCGGCGGGCTCGGCCTCGGCCTTTCGGCCCCGCCGGTTCAGGCTCAGGTCCTCGAGCCGACCAACCGTGTCGCGTTCGTCTACGACAACACGTCGCTCGACAACGCGTGGCCCGTCCGCAAGGCGTGGGACTACGCGATGCAGGAGATGGGCGTGAACGTCAAGTGGACGTCCTCGCAGGAGCTGAACTGGATGTCCGTGAGCGGCATGCTGCACCAGTACAAGGCGATCGTCTTCCCCGACAGCGTGGCCCAGCAACTGACGCCCGGCATCCGCACCAAACTGCAATCCTACGTGCAGCAGGGCGGCAACACGCTCGTGGTGTTCGATGCGGGCATCCGCGACCGGCGGCAGTTCTTCCTCCCCGAGCCCGAATTGCGCTCGGTTGTGGGGCTCGACTACTTCCGATACGACGAGCTGGGGGTCGCGGCGTTCCTGTTCGGACGAGTCACGTTCGCCAGCGCACAAGCGGGCAACTCGTGGTACATCCAGCCCGGGCGCCTGGACTCCACGAACTCGATCGTGGGCTACTACTATGGGCAGTTGCGGTACCCGATGACCAACGCGGTCGCCGACCCCGTGTCGGGCCTGGAGATTCTGGCCCGCGAAGGGAACACGCCGGCCATCACGCGCCGCCGATTGGGCACCGGCAACGCGGTGTACGTGGGCATGCCGCTGGGCTACCTGCGGGCGCGGGGCGACAGCATGCTCCTGTTTGCGACGATGCAGGCCTTCCTGTTCGATATCGCCAAGCTGCCGAGGCTCATCCCCACGCCGGAAGGCATGGGCGGGTTGGTCATGAACTGGCACGTGGATTCGGCGGTCGAGCACGACGCCTTGCCGAAGGTGCACTCGGCGGGCTTGTTCCGGCCTACTTTGCGCCAAGACTTCAACGTCACGGCGGGTCCGGACTTCATCTCGGTCGGCGACAATCTAGGCTTCAAGGCGACGACCGTGGGCCGTCGGTTCTTGGAGAGCCTGATCCCCTATGGCGTCATCGGATCGCACGGCGGCTGGGCGCACGACTGGTTCGCGTTCGGCATCCTGAACGGCGTGCTGAAGGACGAGGACATCCGCCAGTACATCGCGCTCAACAGCGCGGCGGTGCAGGACGTGACGGGCGAGCCGGTGCGCAGCTACTCCGCGCCGCAAGGCGTTCACCCGCAGCCTATCGCGACCCAAGTGCTGGCCGAGCAGGGCATCGAAGGCTACTACTACGTCGGCGACACGGGCAGCCCCCCCACACGCACGTTCTGGGACAACAAGCTGGTTTCCGAGGACGTCTGGGCCTTCCCGCTGGCGACCTATCAGACCTTCGCGAGCCTCTACGAGATTCGCCGGGCGCGGGTGCGCGACGCCGAGACGCTGGCCTGGCTGAAAGGCCTGGCCGACTTCGCCGCCAACGCCAAAACGGTGCGCCTGATGTACAGCCACCCGAACGACCTGATCAATCAGCGGTACGAGGACACGTTCAACCTGTTCCTCGACCATCTGCAGGACCTGCAGAACGCCGGGAAGCTCCGTGTGGACACCATGCCCGAGTTCTCGCGGTTCATGCGGCGATACGTGAAGACGACGTTCGAAACGTACGTCAACACGGCTCGAACCCAGATGACCGTGACCCTGATGAACCCCGAGTCGCTGAAGGACATGGCGTTCGAGGTTCCGGCTTCGATGGTGGCGACGGGCTACTCGCCGACGTCGGGCCTCT
>JACFNW010000360.1 GCA_019454665.1 Fimbriimonadaceae bacterium
TCGGTGAGGCCGGTGCCCACGACGAACGCGTTGCAGGACCTCGTGGACGACGTCGCCCAAGCGATCCATCCCGCCCCGACCGAGTGGACCCCGGAAATGGAACGCGCCCGCCAACTGGCCGAGAAGTTGGTCCAAGTCGCCGCCGAGGTCGAGAGGTCCACGCAAGACGTCAAGCCGAGCCTGGCGGGCCGTATGGATTCCGACATCGCGCTCGACGCGGCCCTGGGCGAACTCAAGACGCTGCGCGAAGCCGAAAAGGAACTGAACCAGGACGTGTGAGCGGGCTCCGGTAACATTCCCCATTCATGCAGTCCCTGCGGATCACAGGCACGTTCCTCGACGAAATCACCCACGACATCCCCTCGCAAAACTGGGGTCGCGCCGAGTGGGACCGCGAGTTCGCCCTCTACAAGAAGATCGGGCTGGACACCGTCATCATCATCCGGGCCGGCTACCGCAACAAGTGCATCGTCCCTTCCAAGACGATCCCCGACCTGCTGCCGGTGTATGAAGACCTCGCCGAGACGTTCTTCGATCTCGCCGACCAGCATGGGCTGAACCTGTACTTCGGCACCTATGATTCGGGTCGCCATTGGGTGCGCCGCACGTGGTGGAAGGAGGTCGAGGTCAACAAGCCGTTCCTGGAAGAGGTCGTCGAGCGCTACGGCCACCACCCGTCGTTCAAGGGCTGGTATCTGTGCCACGAGACGGGCAAGAACGACATGCACATCGTGGAGTTGTTCAACCACATCGGCCGATTCTGCAAGTCGCTCAAGGACCTCCCCGTGCTCATCTCGCCCTACCCGCAGGGGGCGAAGCAACTCGGCGAGGCGGGCTTCACGCTGGACGAATCGTTCGACCACTGGAACCGCATCTTCGAAGAGACCAAGGGCGCGTTCGACATCTGCGCGTTCCAAGACGGGCAGGTGCACTATCAGGAACTGCCCGCGTTCATCGAAGGCATCGGCGAGTTGGGCAAGCGGCACGGAGTGACGATCTGGTCCAACCTGGAAACGTTCGACCGCGACATGCCGATCAAGTTCCCGCCCGCTGATTGGCGGTACCTGCGGTTCAAGATCGAGGCGGCCTCGCGGGTGGCCGAGAAGATCATCACGTTCGAGTTTCCCCACTTCGTGTCGCCGCATTCGTGCTACCCCGCCGCCCACAATCTGTTCCGTCGCTATGCGGAGCACTTCGGCATCGAGGGGGTCTAGCGCGGTGCTGAGCCTGCCCGACGCCATCGAGGTGTTCGCCAAGGCGTTCAGCAAGTGCAAGTCCTTGCCCACGCCTTACGAGGCCGTGCCGCTGGGGCCGTGTTGGCTGCTCCGCGATGTGCCGGGCACGCGCAAGAGTCGTGGGCCAAGGAAGAACGAGCTGTTGGCCCCGCGCGTCCCGCCCGACGAAGTGCACCGACTGATGCGGGACGTGCCAGGCCGCACGTTCGTGTGCGCGCTCGACCCCGACCCCGAAGGCGACCCGGCGGTGTATCGGCGCTACCGCGACCTCGGATACCGGCTCATCGTCCGCGAGGCGTTCTTTGTCAAGGAACTGGGCGACGAGACGTTCGCCGATCCGCGCGTGACGCGGGCCAGAACCACCGCCGACCTGCAAGCCATGCGCGCCGCCGCCGGGACGCGCAAGATGACCGACGAGCACTTTGCCAAGGAACAGATGCGGCTCTACTTGGCGCGGGACGGCGAAGAGGTCGTGGGCTGGGTGCGCAGCGTGCCGACGGCGGCGGACCGCTCGTGGGTGGCCGACTTGTGGGTCCGCGAATCGCACCGGCGGCAGGGGCTCGGCGGCGCGTTGATGCGGACGATGCTGGCCGAAGACGCCGCGCTCGGCATCCGTTGGTCTGTGCTTGCGGCGAGCAAGGTGGGTTCGCTGCTCTACCCGCAGTTGGGCTACAGCCAAATCGGGACGCTGCAGGTGTTCGTTTCGAGTCGGTAGAGCGTCTCGGAGCCCGAACGGGACGAACTCGGCTTGGGCTTATCCGCCTTTGACGAGAAACGGCACGTTGGCGGTCGCCGCGTTGCCCTTGCCATCCGTGACGACCACGACCAAACGGTACGCACCCTCGGCCAGCGGCGCGCGGATTTGAACCTGGTTCCCGATCTTGCCCGAGATCGAGTCGTAGATCAGCTTCGGCTCGACCCCGTCGCCCGTCATCTCGGCACGAACCTCCCACTTGATCGTCAGCGGGTCGTCGTCGGGATCGAATGCGACGACCACGGCGCTTTGCTCCGAGCCCGGCGCCACGGGAGTTTGGTCGATAGTGGTGTCCAGATAGAAGATCCTTGGACATCGGTTGGCCGGCCACTTGCGGCTCCAAGCGAACGTGAGTGCGTCCACGCCGCCCAGGCGCTCGCCGGTGGGCAGGAAGAGCCCGAACCAAGTTGGCGTGCCCTCGTACCGGTGACCCCAGTAGAAGGCGAACGAACCCCAGCAGTTGGGCCTGCTGGCCTCGATCGAGCGCAGGTAGTTGCTCAGGTAGATGTCTTCCTTTTGCTGGCCCATGGGTTCCCGGGCAGCGCCCCATTGGGTCTTCGCCACCTCCCAGGGTCCGAACGGGCCGAACTCGGTGACCAGCCAGGGCTTCTTCCAACCGTAGGTTTCCAGCCGCTGCGGCAGCGAGGCCAGCCCTGCGTAGGTGTTGACGCCGATGGCGTCCACCTTCGGGCAGAAGCGCACGATGGCGTCCACTTTGGCCTGCGTCACTTCGGCGAGCGTCAGGATCACGGGCCTGGCGGCGTCTTTGGCCTTGAGGGCTTCGGCTAGTTCGCCGAGGCCTTTCCAGAGGTTCTCGTCGGCGTCGTAGCCCACCTCGACCTCCGAGCCGAGCGACCACATGAACGGGGCAGGGTGGGCGGCGTAGCGCTCCCATTGCTCCAGAATGCGCTCGCGTTGGCCCCTGCGTTGATCGGCGCTGGACCAATCGAAGCCGAGCCGGGCTTGGCCGACATCGAGCGTGACGAGCGCGCGCAAGCCGTTGGCGTTGGCGCGGTCGAGCGTCTCGGCGGCGTTGCGGGCGTCCACGATGCGGATGGCGTTGGCGCCTGCGGCGGAGAGCTGGTCCAGCCTCTCGGTGCCGACGGCGCCTTTGACGAAGAAGGGCGGCGCAATGGCCAGCAAACTCGCCAGGGCCAGGATCATGCGCCCATTATGGGTGATTCAGCGTCGAGCGGAAGGCG
>JACFNW010000361.1 GCA_019454665.1 Fimbriimonadaceae bacterium
CCGCAGATCAAACCCCACCCGCTTCCATTCGAACATCAGGACGGCGAGTGGGATGCTCAGCACCGGGCTGAAGATGGCCATGTCCACGACGGTCTTCACGATCAGGGTCTTGACGTCGGTTCCCGAGCCGAAGCACCACGTTTGGAATCGGTAGAACAGATCCACCTGAACTCCGACAAGCGCGTAGACCAGGGCGTTGAACGAGGACGCGGCCAACCACTCGCGCGATGGCCGACCCATGCGCCCGGTGAGCGCTTTGGCCAGTTCGGGAATCACTCCGCCGGCGATGGCGCCCGCGAAAAACGCGAACGGCACGCCACCCGCGACCTTCACCCGCTCGATGGCCGTGCACCACTCGCGAACGGCGGGCGTTTGGACATACACCACGACAAGCGCCGCCGCAGCGAGCTGGATGGCCAGGAACGGCGCCCAGTGCGACCGGACGGCGGCCACGCCCGGTGCCGATGCGGCGCGCCAGCTCCAACTCTCGCTCATCGCTTGCGGAACGCCTGCGATAACGTGCGCTCGATGTTCCGAGACGCCTTGTAGAAGGGCCCTTGGAGTCGGTCGAGGACCGAAATGGGCCAACGCGGCTTGGGAAGGCTGATGTCCTGGTAGTTGATGGATGCCCCATCGAGCGGCAAGTGCTTCGGCCGCTTGTGGGTGGCGAACACGTGGTCCCAAACCGCGACGCCCCAAAGTCCGACCACCGCCAGATTGCTCGATGGGCGGCAGTGGTGCACCAAATGGAAGCTGTACACGTATCGCGTCAAGCCGCCGAGCCACCGGCTCTGAACCAAAGGCCCCCAGAACCTCTCGTACGGCAGGTGGAGGATCGCGTGCCACACCTCGTACCCGGCGTAGTACAACGTGACCGTGACGATCATCGCTAGAACCAGTGGCTGGCTCGGGATCAGCAGCTTGAGCGGGATGGCCGCCATGCCGACGAAGATCGCATAGAAGATGCTTGCGGCAAAGTAGGGGAACATCATGGATGCCTCCTGATGTTCGTGCTCGACCGGGTACTCGCTGGCGACAGGCACCATGCGCTCGGGCTCTTTGGAAAGAACGGGCGCCTTTACCGACGTGAGGCCGTGGTGCTCGGCGTGGCAGTGGTGCATGATGCCGAGAAAGGGCAACACGGCCGAGTGCAACAGGTAGCGGTGGTAGAGATACTCGAACAGGCTCAGCGGAACGCCCAGCGCCACAACCCAGGCGACAAGCAGCGGCACGTTCGAGGCCTCGGCGGCAAGAGTCTGACCCGCGACCAAGGCGTAGAGCCCCAGCACGAGAGCCACTTGGACCGATGTCGAGATGAAGAAAAGCCCGAAGGGCATTCGAGCGTGTTGCTCGGGGTGGGGGTGGGTGATCGAGCTCAAAGCGCCATCCGTGGTCGTTCGGATTGTACCAGCCCGTCCTTGGACCCAATTCGCAGGCGACCTTGCTATACTGAAAGGCACCATGACCAAAGTCATCGCTCTCTCCATGTCTCTCTTGCTCGCCGCCAGCGCGTTGGTCGTCGCGCAGCAAACCGCCGCAGCGAAAGTCGTGCCCCAGGGCGGCCCGACTCAGCGCGAAGACCCGTTCAAGGAGGTCAAGGAGACCTTCACCGGCAAGAAGTTGCCCATGTTCGAGATGAAGACGCTCGACGACAAGCGGTTCACCAATGCGAACATCGAAGGCAAGGTCGCCGTCATTGATTTCTGGGCCACGTGGTGCGGCCCGTGCAAGGCCGCCGCTCCGAAGCTGCAGGCGATGCACGAGGAGTTCGGCTCGAAGGGCCTGGTGATGATCGGCGCGAACCTCGCCGAGCGCGGCGCCGATGGGCAGAAGATCCAGACGAAGGACAACGCCGTGGGCTACGTCAAGGAGCACAAGTACTCCTACACGTTCACCTACGGCAACGACCAGATCGGCAAGGACTGGAAGGTCCCGGGCTATCCCACGTTCTTCATCGTGGACCGCCAGGGCGTGGTTCGCGAGGTCATGGTCGGCTTCAACGAAGCCCGGATGAAGAGCCTCGTTCAAGAGCTGCTCGCCGAGACGAAGTAAGCCTCCTTCGCCCCAAACCGCCGAGCGTTGCTCCGTTGCCCGCTCGGCGGTTTTGCTCGAGGTTGCGATCGGGGCCCCTCGATCGCCGATAATCCACTCATGCGGCGCATCCTCTCCGTTGTTCTCATCGGGCTGGCCTTGATGCCCGGCTTCGGCTGCAAGGACAGCCCTCTCAAAGGAAGCGTCCGTCTCGTGGTGGCCAGTCCGGACTTCCCGCCGCTCGAACTGGTCCTCAACGACGAAGCCGTCCACAGGCTGGACGGGCCCGGTGATTCGGCATACGCGCGCGTGGATGCCAAGTCGTTCGCCTTGGCGATTCGAGAAGCCGGCACCACGGTCCCCTTCTACGGGCTCCCCGTCGTCGTGGACCGCAATGCGGATTACACGGCATTCGTCGCGGGCGATTTGACGGCTCCCAGCGTCTCGTGGGTCAAGGACGACAACGAGCCCGCCGGCGGCGACCTCTTCAAGTACCGGGTCTACAACGGCGTGAAGGGCGACGAGAGGTTCGATGTCTATGTCATCCAGCGGGACGAAAAGTTCGAGGACGCCCTCCCTGCAGTGCTCGGCATCCCCTATGCGAACCGGACGGCTTATCTGACGCGCGACCCGAATCGGCTTCGGATCATCGCCACCCTTGCGGGAGACGACACTCCGCTCGCCGAGATCGAGTTCGATGCCACCGAGGACCTCGTCAGGACTTTCCTTCTGGTTGAGAACTCGGCAGGCGAGGTTGAGATTCTGGCCCTGCGCGACTCTGGCTGACCAGAGCTACTCCGACGGGTTGAAGTCCTGGTACAACCGACCCGCCGCGATGCACGCCGCGACGGTGAATCCAACGGCGAGCGCCGCACCCGGCAACGCTGCGGCCACCATGTGCCACTTCATGAATCGGCCAAGCACCAGCAACCCCACGATCGGACTGATGGAAACCGCCAAACCGAGCAAGATCATGAGTTGCCTGAAGCCGCGTTGGGCCGGGTCGTCCACGTCTGGGAAGAGCAGCCACACGAGGTAGATGCAGGCCGAGACGAGGACGGACACCGTGGGCGCAAGGATCGCCGATGCGACGGGGAACTCCCACTGGGCGGGCCGCAGACAG
>JACFNW010000362.1 GCA_019454665.1 Fimbriimonadaceae bacterium
ATCACGGCCGCCTGGACGCTCAAGCCCTGCCGGTAGCCGCTGTGGGACACGATCCGGATGAAGCCGTTCTGCGTGGTTGGGCAGGAGGCCCAACTCGGAGTCGCTAGGCCACGCAACCACGACATCGCCTTCCCGTGATGCACATGCTCCGAATCCAGGAGTGCGAGGAGCACGTTGACGTCCAGCAGAAACCTCAAATCCCCTCCTCGGCTCGTATTCGGTCGATGAGTTCCTGAGTGATCACTACGCCTCGCGGGGGTAGCGGACGAAAGCCAATGTAGCCCTCGGGCGATACGATCTCAGGTTGCTCGCGAGACAGTAGAGCCTTGCGAACCAATTCCGAAACGACCCGGCCCGCAGACTTTCGCTCCCGCTCGCCCAGCTCGCGAACGGCCGCAAGAACGTCCTCGTCGATGTCCAGCGTGGTGCGCATGCATATGATGCTACCGCATCATCTCATCGTGCTCATAGCCCATCCGCCGCTTTCTCCTCGGCTCACCCCATCGGATCCACGTGCGGGTAGCTGCCCAGAATCGTGGTTTCGAGGGTGAACTCCTTCAGCGTCTCGATGCCTGCCGCGAGGTTGGCGTCCGATCGGTGGCCGGTGCAATCCACGTAGAAGATGTACTCGAACGAAGCCCTTTGCGCCGGGCGCGATTCGATCATCATCAGGTTGATCTGGTGCTGCTCCAAGGCCCCAAGCGCCCGGTACAGTTCGCCGGGCCGGTTGCGAAGGTTGAACATCAGCGAAGTCTTGTCCTTCCCGGTCTTGGCGGGCTCGTTGTAGCCCACGACCAAGAACCGCGTGCGGTTCTGGGGGTTGTCTTCGATGTGCTCGACCAGAATCGGGATGCCGACGGTCTCGGCGCCCAGTTTGTTGACGATCGCTGCCCCTTTGGGGTCTTGGATGGCGCGTTCGGCGGCCTTCGCCGTCGGGACGACTTCGATGAGTTCGGCGTTGGGCAGATTCCCGCGAAGCCAGCGCTTGCATTGCTGCCGGGGCTGCGGCCCGGCATAGACGCGCTCGACGCCCTCCAGGGAGACGGCCAGGGTCGCCAAGTGGTGGTGGATCGGCACGTACGTCTCGGCGCAGATCTTCACGTTGGTCTGCGGGAACATGTCCAGCGTCTCGGGCACGACGCCCGCCAGCGAATTCTCCACGGGCACCACGCCGTAGTCCGCCAATCCGTGCTCGACCTGCAGAAACACGTCCTCGATGGAATCCACGGGCAGCAGGTTGCTGCTGGTGCCGAACGTTTGCAGCGTCGCCATGTGCGAAAACGTGCCCGGCGGTCCCCAAAACGCGGCGGTCAGGGGTTGCTCGGCGGCGCGCGCCGCGCTGATGATCTCGCGGAACACCGCCACCAACTGCCCTCCTTTGAGCGGGCCTGGGTTGATCAGCATCAGCTTCTCCTGGATCGCCCGCTCGCGTTCGGGAGTGAAGAACGGCCGGCCGTCGCGCCCCTTGATCGCGCCGATCTCCATCGCGCATTCTGTTCGGCGGCTGAGCAACTTCACGAGATGCTCGTCAATGGCGTCAATCTCTTGGCGCACCTGTTCCAGGGATCGCTTGGACGTCTCAGACATGAGGGTCTTCCGGTGCGGACGGCAGTCGCCTTTGACGCATCTCGCAGATTGATTATGACGTTGCGCGGCGCCCGGCTCGTGCGCCATGCTACGTCATGACCGAAAAGCAAGCACGCTTGGCGAAGTGCCTCCTTGCGGCCGGCGTGTTTGCCGCCCTTTGGTTCTCACTCGGGCACCTCACCGAGACGCAACGCGTGGTGGCCGCGATCTTCGGTTGCACGGTCACGCTCTGGGCGACCGAGGCGTTGCCGACGGCCGTCACAGCCCTGCTCAGCACGTGCCTGCTCATCCTGTTCGCCGGGATCGAATACAAGGTGGCGTTCGGTGCCTACGGCAATTACATCATCCACCTGTTCATCGGCAGCTTCATCATCGCCAAAGGCATCGAGACCACTGGGCTCAACAAACGCATCGCGTGGAACATCCTGAAGCAGCCGTGGGCGACGCGCTCTCCCGCCATGCTGATGCTCACCGTGGGGGCGATCGTGCTCCTGATCTCGTCGTTCGTCTCCAACACGGCGACCACGGCCATGATGCTGCCCATCGTCATGACGCTGCTCGTCGCGCTGAAGGTGGACACGGGCGACAAGCCCTACGCGGCGGGCGCGATGCTGATGCTCACGTGGAGCGCCAGCGTGGCCGTGGGCACTCCGGTCAGCACACCGCCCAACATGATCGGCATCGGCCTGATCGAAGAGGCGACGGGAACGCGCGTCGGCTTCGGCCAGTGGATGCTGTTCGCGGCTCCCGTAAGTCTGGCGATGCTTGCCGTGGCTTGGCTGATCGTGGCCGTGTTCTTCCGCAAAGGTTCGCCGGATGTCGCCTCGGGCCACCAGGCCGCAATCGCCGAGGCGTCCCACCTCGGGCCCCTTCGTGCCGGAGAGCGCAACGTGCTCATCGCGTTCGCCGTGGCCGTCTTGTTGTGGCTGACGCCCGACGTCGTCCCCCTGATTGCGGGCAAGGAGAGCCCGATGGGCGAGTTGGCGGGCCGGGTCAACTCCGCCGTCGCAGCCCTCGTTGCGGCAAGCCTGCTGTTCCTCCTCCCCGACAAGGACACCGAGCAAGGCGTCACGATGACGTGGAAGCAGGCGCGCACGATTGACTGGGGCACGATCCTCCTCTTCGGCGGCGGCTTGGCGCTGGGCGACGCGATGTTCAAGTCCGGTTTGGCCAAGGCGTTTGGCGAATGGGCGGTGCTCACGACGGGGGCGAACAGCGTTTGGACGATCTCGTTCGTGATGATCGTCGCGGCCATCCTGATCAGCGAACTGGCCAGCAACACGGCTTCGGCGACGACGATGGTGCCCGTGGCCATCGGATTGGCGCAAGGCGCGGGCGTGGACCCGACCATCCCCGCCATCGCCACCACGGTCGCATCGAGCCTCGGTTTCATGTTGCCCATCAGCACGGCCCCGAACGCGATCGTCTACGGGAGCGGCTTGCTGCCGGCCAAGGCGATGATGCGCGCCGGAATCCTCATCGACATTGCGGGAGCGTTGATCGTGTTTGGCGTGCTGCGCGTCACGCT
>JACFNW010000363.1:0-1073 GCA_019454665.1 Fimbriimonadaceae bacterium
GCGGCGTCTCGGCGTTCGTGTGCGGCCTGGCGCGCACCAACGAGCAGGCCGACAGCCCCGGCAACGCCTGGTCCGACAGCCCCGGCACAACCTACTCGCGTTCGACGGATAACTTCCTCGAACTCGACGGCAAGATCGTCATCGTGGACTCCCGCGGTGCAACGACGGCGGCCCGCGTGGGCCGAGACCCGGGGGGCCCCCGGCCGGCCATCCGCATGACGGTGGTCAAGGCGCTCGCCAACGCCGAGCCCTCGGTTCGATTCACTCCCGGCGGCGCGGGTGCGGCGGGAGCCCCCCGGGGCGGCGGCTTCCTCAGCGGCTCGATCACCGAGACGGCGCTGGCCACGCTGATGGCCGACGAGAAGGCGTGGTCGAACGGCGAGAAGCCTTACAAGGAGTCGGCTGCCAAGGCCACGCTCACCGTGAAGGTTCAAACCGAGAGCGTCGGCATCCCGAACGTGGTCGGCCTGTTCGAAGGCTCCGACCCCGAGCTCAAGCACGAGGTCGTCGCGATCGGCTGCCACCTCGACCACTTGGGCACGCGCAACGGCGTGATGTATCCCGGCGCGGACGACGACGCTTCGGGCACCACGGCCCTGATCGCTGTGGCCAAGATGCTCCAGGCCAACCCGGTCAAGCCCAAGCGCAGCATTCTTTTCATCGCGTTCACGGGCGAAGAGATGGGCTTGAACGGCTCGCGCTGGTACAGCGACAACCCCCTGATCCCCATGGAGAAGACCCTGGCGCTGTTCCAGATGGACATGGTGGGCCGCAACGAAGAGAAGCCCAACGAGAAGGCCGAGGACAACGTGGACACCATCCACCTCGTGGGCAGCAAGCGCATCTCGACCGGTCTTCACGAGCATGTGCTCAAGATCAACGAGCACGTCAACTTCCAGTTCGAATACGACGAAGAGGGCGTTTACACGCGGTCCGACCACTACAACTTCGCGCGCAAGGGCGTGCCGATCGCGTTCTTCTTCAGCGGCTTCCACCCGGACTACCATCAGCCCACGGACACGCCGGACAAGATCAACTACGACAAGGTGCTCAACGCGTCGAAGCTGGCCTAC
>JACFNW010000363.1:1173-3111 GCA_019454665.1 Fimbriimonadaceae bacterium
CACGCCGGACAAGATCAACTACGACAAGGTGCTCAACGCGTCGAAGCTGGCCTACTTGCTGGTGGCGACGACGGCCGACCGCGAGAAGATGTTCGACAAGGACGTCTCGGGCGGCGGCTAGCGAAGCTGCTCTACCGTTGATGGAGGGCGAGGCTTGCCGAGCCTCGCCCGCCACCCGCTCGTTCAAGCCCTAGCGGGCCAAACCAACGGTCAGGTCGGTTCCATCCCAGCTGGCCGTGATGTGGTAGCCCTGCATTCGCTGGTCGCCCGAAATGTCGACGGTGGCGTTGTCGAGAACGACTCCACCGCGGCCCACGAACACATTGAAGGTGCGGACGTGACCGGCGTTGTCCCAGGTCCACGTGTCCAACGAGTTCCGCGAACGGGTCGCCCCAGAGACTACGCGGTTCGAAATGTCGAATGGCTCGGCATTGATCATGAAGTGGGCATTGTCCGCGTCGCGGTTGGTGGCCACGATCACGACCGATGCCGTGAGGGGATAGTGATCGCCTGCGACGTCGCTACCGGAGCCGCCACAGGCGAGAATGGTGCCGAGGGCCACAACGTAGCCAAGGAGCCGGATGGGTGAGCGATGGTGCATCACGCGACCCATCATAAGGCCACAAAGCAAATCTGTCAAGGGTTATCTTGAAACCCTTGACAGATTGCTTGAAACCAGCGCGGTTCTTACTCTTCGCCAGACTCGTCGGTGGACTCGGCTTCCTTCGCTTCGTCGCTCTCTTCGGGGCTCTCGTCGCGGAGCAGACCCTTGAGCATGCCCAGGCGCTCGCCGATCGTGGCACCGCCTGCGGAGATGGTCCCGAGTCCTCGTCGCGTGCCGGAGATGAACTCGAACTCGTCCTCGTCGCGGTCTCGCCGACCACCCTTCTTCGCGCCCTTCTTGCCGGGCACCGTGCGTCGCTTGCCGTCGCGGTCGTCGTACTCGTAGGGGGGAGCGGTGCTGCCCGAGCCGGCGTCGGCGCCGCCACCCAGCGCGCGGATGCTCAGCACCATGCGCCTTTCGGTCGGCTTCAGCTCGATGATCTGGACTTCGACTTCTTGGTCCTCCTCGACGGCATCCTGAGGTCGGCGGATGCGGCGGACCGACATCTCGCTGAGCGGAAGGAACGCCTCTGCGCCTTCCGGCAACGCGACGAACGCGCCTCCCGTGACCAGTCGCCCGATCTTGACGGTGAGCTTCTGGCCTTCGCGGTAGTTCTCGCCGATCAGCTTCCAGGGGTCGGGAAGGACCTGTCGGTGGCCAAGGCTGATCTTGCCGATCTCCTTGTCCAGGCGGAGCACCATGACTTGGATCTCCTGCCCTTCCTTGAACATTTCGCGAGGGTGCTTGATGCGCGCCCAACTCATTTCCGAGATGTGGAGCAATCCGTCCACGCCGCCGAGGTCCACAAACGCTCCGTAGTCGGTGAGTCGGCGAACGACTCCCGTCAGGATATCGCCCGGCTCGACTTCCTTGAAGATGTTGTCCTTGGCCTCGTCTCGCTTCTCGTCTTCGGCGTTCTTGTTCGACAGCACGACCTTGCGTCGGTCGCGGTCGATTTCGAGGATCTTGAGCGGCAACGTTTGGCCGACGTACTTTTCGATGTTGCGGAGCTTGCCGTTGCCGACGTGCGTGGCGGGGACGAAGCCTCTCACGCCGATGTCAACCACGAGACCGCCTTTCACGCGCTCCAGAACGGGCGCTTCCAGCGTTCGGCCTTCTCGTTCGGCTTCGACGATGGTGTCCCAGAGTTCTTCGAAGTCGGCTCGCTTCTTTGAAAGAATGGGGTTGCCCTCTCGGCCCTCGGTCTGGATGACGACAACATTGATCTTGTCGCCGACCTTCACATGGTCTTCGGCCGAAGCGATGGCACCGTCCGTGAGCTCGCCTACAGGGACGATGCCTTCGGACTTGGTGCCGAGGTTGACGAACACGCG